>NZ_CALPBU010000005.1:0-221545 GCF_943169685.1 Porphyromonas bobii | reverse complement strand
TGACTGGGGCTAAGTCGTAACAAGGTAGCCGTACCGGAAGGTGCGGCTGGAACACCTCCTTTCTGGAGTTCTGAAAATGGGCTTTAGTATAGTTAGTGTAGTATGTACGTAAGAGATGAGTTAGGTGGTTTTTCTGAATGTGCGTACTCGCTTCTGCTGTCGATATCTTTTCTTCTCACCCATCGCGAGGCGGTGACTGGCTATCCAGCTGGTCACCGCCTTTATTGCTTGCCCCTACTTGTTTGATCACAAACTTTCCTTATCTTTGCCCTCACCTAGTGCGATAGGTGGCTGGAGGTGCACCAATTGGAGTGAGCCTTTGGTTCTATTGAAATGATGTGGAAAGGAAGAGCAGGGACTTAGATAATTTGTTTATGAAATTATTAGATATTAAGGCTTGTTCCCTTGGGAACAGCTCTATCTACTCCCTTTTTTCGGGAGAGGAATATAATACCCCCATAGCTACCCAGGATTTCTACTTGGATATAGCTACGATGTCTTTGGGAGACCTTGAACTAGAGGAGTTCTTTTTCTTTAGGATAAGGTCTCGGGGAGTATCCGATGGTTGTCAGCAGATTGTATTACAGCAGCTTTTTAGACAACCAAACGAGATAGTCACCCATCTCCCTAGTGGTTGTTGCGTGATTTTATGTAACTCTTCTAGGTCTCCAAGAAGCGTATGGCTTGTACCTGTGTTCTTGGAGAATACTACTCGAGATGTTCCTGATTCGATAGGTAATCAGTCGAGGACTTCTCCTACTGCCAGAAAGACTGATAGCCCTCCATTTTGGAGGCGTAGTTGGATTCAGTCTTTTGTCCAGTTTTTTGTTCAGTTTTTGGCGAGCTTCTTGTCAATGTGGTTGTTTGAATTTACAAATCATTAAAAAATAATTGCTCCCTGCTCTTTTGCTCCGCATTACCCTCTCGCATATTGTAAGGCATCTTCACTATAGTGAAGATGCCTTTATTTTGCTCATTATCATAAGCTCTATATGCTGTTAGTTGAGGCGGTGACCGGCGGATAGCTGGTCGCTGCCTCGCTTTGCTTTATGCCGCATTTATTCAATTAGTGGGGATAGTGCCAAGAGAAGTAATTCTATTTAATTTTATATGATTAAAGAGAATTGCTACATTTGTGTATTGGATAATGATTAGATATGAGTGCACCGATAGAGACTCCTCCTACCCTTACTGCAGAGGAGCAAGAATATATACTCAGCCACCCTTCGGATATTCAGCTGGAGGGGTTTCTAAGTGAGTGTAATGACCGTTATGCTTATTGGACAGAGATCAAGTATAAGTATAAAGAGATAGAGCTGCCATTGACGCCGCGCCTTTTGTGGGGATATCTGAAGAAGCATCGTAGAGCAGCGGGCATCAGCATTTATCCTCGCTATGGACTGCGACTCTTTGTGACACCTCAGATGCAGGGGCAACTGTATGAGTTGGATCAATTGCTTCAGGCAGACCGTTTTGTCACGGAGCTAATTCCTCCAGCGCACAAACGTCGCTATCTGATGAGCGCTCTGATGGAGGAGGCTATACGCTCCAGTCAGATCGAGGGGGCAGCTACGACTCGTAGGGTGGCTAAGGAGATGCTACGTAAGAACATCACACCCCGAGATCGCTCTCAGCGGATGATCCTCAATAACTACCGCACGATGGCGCTCCTGCAGGAGCAGCATAATGCTGAGATGACCGAGGAGCTTCTCCTGCAGATTCATCGCTCGATGGTACGGGGTACGCTGGAGCACTCTGCGGACGAAGGACGGTTCCGTACAGAAGAGGATGATGTCTATGTAGCGAACGAACTAACGAAAGAGGTGGTACACACGCCTCCTCCTGCCTCCGAACTCTCAGACTTCATGCAGTTCTTCCTCTCGCTCTGTAATGATCGGGAGCAGCCGACTTTCATTCACCCGATTCTGAGAGGGATTATTATTCATTTCCTCATCGGCTATATGCACCCCTTTGTGGATGGTAATGGTCGTACGGCACGTGCGCTCTTCTTTTGGTATATGCTCCGCTCAGGCTATTCGCTCTTGGAGTATCTATCTATCTCGCAGGTTATCTATAAGGGGAAGAGTCAGTATGAAGAGGCTTACCTCAAGGTAGAGACGGATGATCTGGATCTGGGGTACTTCGTGCAATATCATCTCAAGGTGCTACGTCTCTCTATCGAGAGCTTCAAGAGCTATGCCGAGCAGAAGCTCAAGGAGCAGGAGAGCCTAACCCCTCTCCTGCGTATCGGAGGACTCAATGAGCGCCAGATGCATATCCTCAGACTTTACCAAGATAGCGATGCCCTATCGCTGACGGGTGGAGAAGTCGTACAGCGCTTCGGGGTCACATTAGCGACAGCTAAGTCGGACTTGAAGGGGCTTGTCGAGCGAGGCTTCTTAGACGAAATAGCCTATAATAAGGTCAAGCGTGGATACCTCAAGAGCTCACGCTTCGATGAGCTCTTGGAGGAAGGCTTGTCGGGGTAAGCGACGAGGCTCGCTGAGCTAAGTCTTCGTACCTTTACGCTGTAAATACATTATAGATATGACCAAAGACCAATCCTTGCTCCGTGAAGGCGAGCATCTCTTGAGCGAAATCAAGAGCCTCGGAGAGGAACTCCTCGCCGAGAGCAATGAGCCCGCCCTCCTCCCCGCTATATATACGCGTCGCTCCATCCGTAAGTTCGTCGACACCCCGCTGACGGGCGACGAAGTGCAGGTCCTCCTCGAGGCAGGGCTGCGTGCGCCTTCGTCCAAGAATAAGCACACGACGCAGTTCATCCTCGTCGAAGATCATGAGACGCTTGACCGCCTCAGCCGTATGCGCGAGAGCGGAGCGCTCTTCCTCCAGCAGGTGCCCTTAGGCATCGTCGTGCTGGGCTCGCCGATGGAGTGTGAGCGCTGGATCGCTGATGCTTCGCTGGCAGCGGGCTATATCCAGCTACAGGCAGAGGCGCTTGGCCTCGGTTCGTGCTGGGCAGATGCCTACGGATGCTATACGGGCGCTGGGCAGGAGTCTGCCGAATACGTGCGCAATGTCCTCGATATCCCCTATCAGCTCGAGGTGCTTTGTATCCTCGCCATCGGGCATAAGGCGGGCGAAGCTGCGCCCCGCCCCACGGAGACGCTGAAGTGGGAGAAGATCCATATCGGTCGCTATCAGATGGCCGAAGAGCCGACCGAAGAAGCCTAATGACGGCAGAGCGTATTGTCCTCCTGGGGGCAGGGCGCCTGGCGACGCACCTATCGCGTGCGCTGAAGCCCTATGCCCCTGAGCGCAGGATCGTACAGATCTATAGCCCTGGAGGGCATTCGGCTCGACGGCTTGCCGAGAGCCTCGGGGGCGATGTGCAGGTGGCGAGCCGTGTGGATGAACTTGATCGCACGGCAGACTGCTACCTCTTCGCCGTACCCGACACGGCTATCGCCGAGGTCGCAGAGAGCCTCTCTGCGCACGAGGTGGGTCGTGATGCCCTGTGGGTGCATGTCTCGGGAGCTACGCCGCTGGAGGCGCTCTCGCACTGTCACCGGGACGCTGCGGTGCTCTATCCGCTGCAGACCTTCTCCGAAGGGCGCGAGCTGGACTTCCGCAAGGTACCCCTCTATCTCGAGGGGACGACCCCCGAAGCGAAGACGGCTGTGGAATCTCTTGGCCGTGAGCTGAGCGACGTCGTTGCCTGGGCTACGAGCGAGCAGCGTCAGGTGCTACATATCGCCGCCGTCGTCGCGTGCAACTTCTCCAACTACCTCATCGGCAGGGCTGAGAGCCTGCTCACATCGCAGGGACTCCCGCCAAAAGCCATCCTTCCTCTGCTGGATGAGATGAATGAGAAGCTGCATCATCTGCCTGCCGTAGAGGCGCAGACGGGGCCCGCACAGCGCGGTGACAGGGAGACGATTCGCCGACATCAAGCGTTTCTTATAAGGAGTGGTGAGACAGAACTCGCCGCCCTCTATGACGAGCTGAGCACTGCCATTCAGCATATCTATGGAACGATATAGTTGGTAATCAAATAAAATTTTTAATTTTGTCCCGCTAAAAACGGGAGGACACCCTTAGGGGGACTCTCCCTGCACATAGAAATATTGTCATGGGCGTCGTGAGACGGCCATCAGGTCTCTTAGGAATCATACCTTCTGGGTTACGGGAAGATTGCGTTTGGTGTTCGTAGTGTGGTAAGGTGTGATCACCGAGGGCCTACTTTAGGCGTGTGACTTTGAAAGCTTCGGCTCTCAGGTCACACGCTTTCTGTTTTTAGTGGGTTCGGCCCGTCTGCTGATGCGCCTCACAGCACCTTCTATTATAGGGGGAAGGGAGGAAGCTCCGCAGGGTGGTTTGCGAACCAGTACTGGTCACTGATCGAACCAGTACTGGTCGATGATAGTAACCAGTACTGCTCACTCTGGCGACCAGTACTGCTCACTCTGGCGACCAGTACTGCTCACTCTGGCGACCAGTACTGCTTCATTTTGCCCTCCTCGAGAGCCCGCTCTGGATCGGAGGGTGGGAGGGTGGACTTCTCTTGGCTGACGCGCGAGGTGTGGAGCAATTGGCAATTCCAGAAAAATTACTACCTTCCGAGCATGAAGCAACGAAATCGGCTTCAAGATTATCGAACCAATAAATAACAACAAGTATGAAGACAGCACAGGAAATTATAAACAACCCCTTTATCAATAAGGGGACTGCGTTTACGCTGGAGGAAAGAAAGGCGCTCAAGCTCGTGGGAGTTCTACCAACTGTCGTCCAGACCTTGGAACAGCAGGTAGCACAGACCTACCAAGAGTTTCAGAAGAAAGTTAGCGATTTGGAAAAGCGAGTTTATCTGATGACGCTCTTCAATACGAACCGAACCTTGTTCTATGCTTTGATGTCACAACACGTAGAGGAGTTCATGCCTATCGTCTATGATCCCACGGTTGCGGATGCAATTCGGCAATACGACGAGTTGTTTATGAAACCTCAAGACGCCGCTTTTCTCTCCATTGACCACCCGGATGAGATAGAAGAGGCTTTGAAGAACGCAGCCGGTGATCGCGATATTCGTCTGATTGTCGTCACCGATGCCGAAGAGATTTTAGGTATAGGAGACTGGGGAATTGGCGGAGTCGCCATCTCCATTGGCAAACTTATGGTCTATACGGCTGCTGCTGGTATCAATCCGAATCAAGTGCTACCCTTGGTGCTGGATGTCGGGACCAATAACAAACAACTAATTGAAGATCCTCTCTATCTGGGCAATAGACATCCTCGTGTACGTGGAGAGGCGTATTATGACTTCGTAGACAAGTTCGTATCTACAGCCGAGCGCCTATTCCCACGCCTATATTTGCATTGGGAAGACTTCGGCAGGTCTAATGCCGCCACCATTCTAGAGAAATACCAGAACCGCATTACCACATTCAACGATGACGTCCAAGGAACGGGCATTGTAGCATTGGCAGGTATCCTTGGTGCATTAGAAATTTCTAAAGAAAAGTTCACCGACCAGCGAGTGATGGTCTTTGGTGCTGGTACGGCAGGAGTTGGTATTGCGACCCAGATTTCAGAGGAATTCAAGCAGCAGGGACTATCAGACTCCGAAGCCCGAGCACGTATCTACCTGGTCGACAAGCAAGGACTTCTGTTTGAAGACACCGAAGATCTAACAGAAGGGCAGAAGCATTTCGTGCGCCAACGTGCCGAGTTTGACAATGCCTCATCACTCACAGACCTCTATCATGCCGTGAAGGCCGTGCACCCAAGCGTGCTGATCGGCACCTCTACCACGCCGGGGATGTTCAGTGAGGAAGTTGTCAAGGAAATGGCTTCGGTAGTGAAACGACCGATAATATTCCCACTATCTAACCCAACAGAGCTAGCAGAAGCCACTGCAAAGGATCTTATCCACTGGACAGATGGTCGTGCGCTCATTGCAACAGGCGTCCCAAGCGCTCCGGTTGTCTACAACGGCATTACCTACAACATCGGGCAGGCCAACAATGCTTTGATGTATCCGGGGCTTGGGCTCGGCATCATCGCTTCCACTGCGAAATTGGTAACCCAAACCCTGCTCTCTGAGGCAGCCCACGCACTTGGCGGAATTGTTGACACTTCTAAGCCGGGTGCGGCCGTACTCCCCCCCGTCGAAAAGCTGACAGAATTCTCTGAGCACATCGCCATAGTGGTGGCAGAGTCCGCCATAAAGCAAGGGCTTACCCGTGAAAAGATAGAAGATGCTCGCAAAGCTATTAAGGCTGCGAAGTGGTATCCAAAGTACGAATAGGATACAAATTCAAAAAGGCCATGAGTATGTTATTCCAAAGTATACAAAGTGTACTGGTAATCATTCTGATTATCGCCTTGGGGTACGTGCTGCAGCAAAGGAGATGGTTTGGAGAAGAGTTCCCTAAAAACATCTCCCGTCTTATCACAGATATAGCCCTACCCGCTTCCATATTCTCCTCCGTATTGAAATATCTTTCACGAAGCGAATTGCTATCTCTAGGTAGCAGTCTGATATACCCAATGGGAGGGGTGGCAATAGCATACATCGTGGCTATTGTATTGGCAAAGGTATTGAAAGTGCGCCCCGGACGTCGGGGTACATTTATCAATACCATTGCCAATGCAAATACAATATTCATCGGCTTGCCTCTCAACATTGCCCTCTTTGGAGAGAATAGCATGCCCTATTTTCTTGTTTACTATGTTACCAATACGGTGTCGACTTGGGTTGTAGGCATTTTCTTCATAAAGGCCGATGACCCTACAAAGACCTCAAATAGCAAAACGCAGCACCTCAACATAAAGCAGATTCTCCCTGCTCCATTGATTGGGTTCTTCGTAGCAATCCTCTTCCTAATAGTCGGCATCCCTATTCCATCCTTTATAGACCAGACCTTCACCTACGTGGGCAACATTGTCACCCCCTTGGCCTTGCTTTATATAGGGATCATGCTATTCAATTCAAAGTTGTCATCGATCCGCTTCGACCGTGACACCATAGTAGCTCTTCTTGGGAGATTTATTCTCTCTCCTCTGGCCATCATCGGTCTCCTGCTGTTAGGAGGGCATTTAGGGCATGGGCTCAGCGTAGGTCTGAAAGAGACATTGATTGTCCAGTCGGCAACTCCGGCCTTGGCCATCCTTCCGGTCTTGGCAGCCTCTTCACATGGCGACACTCAATACGCCACCAATGTTGTTACAACGAGCACACTGTTGTTTGTATTCATCATTCCCATTATCATGTTTATCATGCCTTACATCATACATTAGGGAAAGGCGTTCTTCGGGGCAGCGAAATTTTAAGGTTTCACAAAAGAAGTAAGAGACCGCTCCCCCTCGCCCCACGGATTGTACCTTTGCGGCGAAAGGAGCGAAACCCTCCTTACCCACCCCCAACCGCTATCCCGAGCCCTCGTCGATTGGTTCGAAGAGAATGCCCGAGAGCTCCCATGGCGCACCACTCGCAACCCCTACCACATTTGGCTCTCGGAGGTCATACTGCACAAACGCGCGTAAACCAAGGGCTTGACTACTTTCTTCGCTTTGTGGAAGCCTTCCCCTCCGTTACCGACCTGGCACAAGCCTCCGAAGATCAGGTACTCAGCCTATGGCAGGGACTTGGCTACTACAGCCGAGCGCACAACCTCCATCGTGCAGCACACAAGTTATAGCCACGAAGCATCAGGGGATATTCCCCAAAGATTTTGCCTCGATACGTGCTCTACCCGGGGGGGGGCGACTACACCGCCGGAGCCATTGCCTCGTTTGCCTTTGATCTCCCTTACCCGGCCGTGGATGGCAATGTACTGCGCGTGATCAGCCGGCTACTGGCAAGCGAACTCCCCATAGAGACACCCTGGGCGGGAAGCGACTCTGCACCCAAGCGGTGGAGGAACTACTCGCCACCCAACTTCCCCCAAGCCAATTGGGGCAAGCCCTTATAGAGCTAGGCGCCTTGGTCTGCACCCCTCAATCGCCCCAATGCTCCGCCTGCCCTGCCTCATCGTGGTGCCGTGTAGCGGAGCTCCCTCTCGCTCGTCTCCTCCCCATAAAGGGGGGGGAGCTAACCCTTAGAGATCGCTACTTCAGCTACATCTATAGCACCTACCATCAGCAAGTCTTACAAGAAAAGCGAGGACGAAACGACATCTGGCGAGGACTGTATCAATTCCCTTTGTTTGAGAGTGACAGCCCCCAAATACCCGAAGCGGTAGCCCATTGGGTAGAGGACGAGCTCTCCTACTCGGGGGGCGCCTTGCGCCTACAACTTTCAGCCTTGAGCACCGGCTCTCCCACCAAATACTTCACATTACCATCTACACCGCCGAACTCGAGTCCGACGCCGTAGGGAGCACCAAGTACCAATGGGTGAACCGGAGCGAATTGGGCGATTACGCCCTCCCCACGCCTCTCATCCGCTTTCTCGAGCAACTGCACTGGCGTAGCCTCTCCGCCTCTCGAACTCACCCCCTCGGCGAGGTCCCATTTACCCCTGGCTTTCCTCCCATCCACCCTCCCTCGGTGGCTATGCACGCATTCGGGGCGTTTTCACTATCTTTGACCATGGTGTAGCCCGCCTACGAAGCGGATCTACTCCCCTTCGTACATTATATAGACAAGTAGAAACAATGGCAGAACAGGAAACTCCTCAGTTCAACATCGAGCTCCCCGAAGAAGTCGGTCAGGGTCAGTACGCTAACCTCGCAGTAGTCCTGCACTCGCAGAGCGAATTCATCCTGGACTTCGTCCGTCTGCTCCCTGGTCAGCAGTCAGCCCGCGTCCACAGCCGTCAGATCCTCACTCCCGACAACGCTAAGCGTCTGGTCCGCCTTCTGGAGCAGCACCTGGCTGGCTTCGAGCAGGAGTACGGCAAGATCGAGCTGCCCGAAGACGGCGCCGTCGAGGTGAATGCAAACTAAATCTGTGGCCTCAGCTTGAGGCTCGACGCGAGTCCCAAGCTAAGAACACACCTTGCTATCCTGACCCCACTGCCTCGTATGGGCGGCGGTCGGGATAGCTTTTTGATAAGAAGATCGTGATGGATAAGCCACTATTTGTGCTGGACTCCTCCCTACCATATCTGGAGGGGCTGGTGGAGCAAGTCGCTGACGTGCGCCGCCTGCCCAACCGTGACTTCACGCCCGAGACGATCCGTGGCGTCCGTGCCCTACTCATTCGCAGTGTGGTGCACGCCGGCCGCGAGCTCCTCGAGGGGAGCGGTGTCGAGATCGTCGCCACGGCTACCGCGGGCTTTGATCATATCGATACCGACTACTGCGCTGCCGCGGGTATCCGCTGGGAGAGTGCTCCAGGGTGCAATGCCGGGGGCGTCGTGCAGTATGTCCTCTCATCGCTCGTGCGCTGGTCGCTGGAGCGAGGCGCCTCGCTGGAGGGGAAGACTATCGGTATCGTCGGGGTAGGGAATGTCGGGGGACGCTTGGCCAAGCGCGTCGGCGCTCTCGGCCTCCGTCCGCTGCTCTGTGACCCACCTCGTGCTGAGCGTGAGGGCGCAGAGGGCTTCGTCTCGCTCGAGACGATCCAGCGCGAGAGCGATATCATCACACTTCACGTACCGCTGACGCGCTCGGGGCAGTACGCCACCGAGGGGATGGTCGATGAGGCCTTCCTCCAGGGCTGTGCGCGTCGTCCGCTCCTCATCAATGCCTGTCGTGGCCCCGTCTCCCCGAGTGTCGCGCTGCTGAAGGGGCTGGAGCTTCGTCAGATCTCCGACCTCATCATCGACTGCTGGGAGGGTGAGCCCGTCATCAATAAGACCCTCCTCGAGCGCAGCTTCATCGCCACACCACATATCGCTGGCTGGACGGCCGACGGCAAGTGGCGTGGATCGCAGATGGCGCTCGAAGCCGTATGTCGTGCCCTCGACCTGCCTCTGCCCGAAGGACTGTGGGACGAAGGCGTCCTCTACACGCCCGATGCCCCACGCATCGACCTCAGCGCCTTCCCCGAGGAAGAGCGCATCCTGCGTGCCCAGCTCCATACTTGCGACCTCAAGGCCACGACCCAGACGCTGAAGTCCGCTCCCGAGGACTTCGAGCAGGTGCGTCGTGCCTACCGCTTCCCCCGCGAAGCTTCTGCCTACACCGTCGTAGGTGCTTACCCCGAGGAGAAGCCCCTCTTAGAGCAGCTGGGCTTCACCCATATCGAGTAGTCCGCCACAGATCACACACCCTACATCTCCCTGTAGCTATGTCTCTTCTCCGCTCTCTACGCCTTCCCCTCTTGATGCTCCTTGCCCTCCTTCCCGAGGCACTGTGGGGACAGTATCGCACGGCACGCACTCCGCGCTCTGAGCAGATGCCCCTCTCGCCCGTCGTGGGAGCACTGGGCTCCGGGCAGATGATGCGCTCGGCAACAAACGTCCTGCGTGTGGCAGCACCCTCCGCTGAGGAGCTCCGCTCGGCTACGGCTGGGGATAAGGGCTTCCGCACCTATACCTTCGCTGTCGAGCGCCCCGTGGCAGAGGCTACCGAGGCGCTGGGACGTATGTACCAAGATGGAGCGGGGAACTATGTGTGGCGTGCTGAGGTCCAAGCCCCTCAGGCAAAGAACATCGGTCTGCGCCTCTCACGCTACGCCCTGCCCCGTGGCGGTGCGCTCTTCGTGACGGCTAAGGGGCGTCCTGCTAAGGGGGCGTTCACTGAGCAGAACAACGAGACGGATAGCCTCCTACAGATCGCTCCCATCGATGCCGAGACGCTGGTTCTCGAATACGAATATCCCGAGGGGACGCGTGCTGATCAGCTGAAGCTCCCCTTCCGACTTGATGCGCTCTTCTACGGCTTCCGCGACTTCCGCAGTGCTGGCCGCGCGGAGAATTTTGCCCAACCTGGGGAGCCTTTCTACGACCACCCACGCGCTTCGCTCGCCTCGCTGAGCTGTGCGCCCAACGCTATCGCCTATCCCGATGCGTGGAAGCAGAGCCGTAGCACGCTCCTTCTCATCGTCGGTGGAACCAGCGCCAGCACGGGTTCGCTCATCAACAACACCCGCTCCGACGGCACGCCTTACGTCTTGACCTCGGCACACTGCCTCAATAATCTCTTTAAGCTCCTCGGCGATCTCGGTGCTGTGAATCGCAATGCCTCGACGACCGTCTTCTTCTTCAGCTTCCAAAGCCCCCTGCGTGAGGGCAACGTGCGACCCACGGAGGAGCAGAGCTTGAGCGGAGCCAACCTCGTCGGCTACAATGAGAATACGGATATGTGCCTGCTGCGTATCAAGGGGCTTCCTCGCAGAGCTAACGGCACGCTCGGCCCGATCCCAGCGGCCTATCAGCCCTACTTCGCTGGGTGGAATATCAATGAGTCGCCCCAAGGACCCTTCGTCGGTATCCACCATCCTGGGGGCTCAACCAAGCGCTACAACCTCACCCGTGACACCGAGCTGCGTACCAACGACTACGACCTCTCCTATGAGGATAAGCACGGCTCCGTGCGCTTCATCTCGTGGAGCGACGTGCACTGGGAGGTGAATGCTTGGGCTGTCGGTGCAACGGCTGCGGGCTCTTCGGGCTCGGCACTCTTCGATAAGGATGGCCTCATCGTCGGCGCCTTGACGGGGGGAGCCTCCACTTGTGAAAGCCCCTATGACGACCGTTACTGGGCGCTCAAGCGCTCGTGGGTGTCCAATACCCCTGGGGCAGGTACGATCCGTTCGCTCCGTCCGTGGCTCGACCCCACGAACTCGGGCCGTAAGACCTGTGATGGCTACGACCCTATTGCGCCGAAGGTCGTGCAGCGCCTGAGCGCTATCTACCCCGATCCCGTAGCGACCTCAGCCGAAGTCGTCAAGCCCAACGTGACGCACACGCCCCGTACGGGTGTCGACGCCATCGGCAATGAGCTACGCCTTCCCCAGATATCGGGGGCTACGATCCTCGGGGCCTACGTCGTCTTCAAGAGCAATGATCAGCTCACCTCCGCAGACCTTCCACAGCTGCGTGTAGCGCTCCAGCCCTTCACCGATGACTATGCCCTCGGCGGTAAGGTCGTGGACTTCGCCTCCTCGACCCTCGGCACGTATGCACGCTATGATGCCTTCGGGGCAGCGCAGCGTGGCTCACGTACGCTCCGCTCCGATAGTATCGAGCTCTTCTTCCCTGCGCCCGATGGCTTGAAGCTCAGCCTCAGCGAAGGGCGCTACCTCCTCTCCTGTACGACGAGTGACAGCCGTGAGCTGCGTCTGCCGCTCCTGGCCTATGACGGGCCTGCTGACCGCCTACGTGGGTGGGCTGCGTGGACGCACCACTGGACAGATGGCTGGCGTCGCAGCACCGAGCTCCCTGGTGGGGCGTACTGGATCGACCTCCTCATCGAGACGACGACGCTGGTCAATCCTGAGGCGAAGAGCGACCTACCACAAGGTCTCACGGGTTACTACCACGGCGGGGCTCTGCACCTCGAGGGCGAAGAGCTACGCCGCACGCCCTGCGAAGTGCGTATCTATGACCTCACCGGTCAGCTCCATATGCACCAGAAGCTCACGCAGACGGGTGGCCGTGCCACGGTGTCCGTCACGGGGCTTGTCCCTGGGCTTTATATCGCTGCCGTGCGCCCCGCCTCAGGGCGTATCTCCGATGCCCACTCGATCTACTTCTCTCATAAGTGATCACCATCATTATCACATCCTTCCCATATCTCTACCACAATGATTACCCCCTATAAGGACAGTGCCGACCCGAAGGTGGACCAGGTCCGCCGGATGTTCAACCGCATTGCTCCACAGTACGACCGCCTGAACCTCGTCATCTCGCTCGGGCTGGACCGCTCTTGGCGCCGCAAGGCTCTGAGCTTCCTCGCTCCCTATGCTCCGAAGCACGTGCTGGATGTCGCTACGGGTACGGGTGATGTCGCTATCTCACTCGTGCAGACGATGCCCTCCGTCAAGAAGGTCACGGGCATAGATATCTCGGAGGAGATGATGCGCATCGGTGCGGAGAAGGTCCATCAGCTGGGCCTGAGCGACCGCATCGTCTTCGACCGTCAGGACTGCACCGCCACGAGCTTCGAGGAGAATACCTTTGATGCGGCGACGATCTCCTTCGGTATCCGCAACTTCCCCGACATCCCCGCGGCGGCACGTGAGCTGCATCGTATCATCCGCCCCTCGGGTGTGCTGGTCATCGCCGAGCTCTCCGAGCCGACGAATCCCCTCCTTCGTGTGGGCTACAAGCTCTACGCAGGGCAGATCATCCCGCTCATCGGGCGCTTCTTCTCGGACGATAAGGATGCCTACACGTACCTGCCGAAGTCCATCGCTGCGATGCCCCAGCGTGAGAAGATGGTAGCTATCCTGCAGGAAGCCGGCTTCAGCGAGGCCTTCTACCATAGTATCTTCCCAGGTACCTGCACGATCTACGTGGCTATCAAGGGGGAGCCTCTCCCCGAGATCCCCGAGGAGACGACGGAGGAAGAGCCCTCTGTGCCTGAGACTGAGGGCTAAGCAGAGCTACCTATATATACAGCGCGCCCCTGCTACCAGTCGGTAGTAGGGGTGCGCTGTATATGGTCTGGTGAGGTCGCTTAGAGGGGAAGGTAGACGACCTTCTTCGTCTTGAAGTACTCTTCCGAGAAGGTGGGGTAGAGGTCCTGCACCTCGACGATGCGCTTGTAGGGGCGGATCTCCGCCTGTAGCTCACCGCCCTTGAGGCAGATGAGTCCGTTGGGCATGCCATTGCGCTGCTCGTGATGGACGAGCTTGCGGGTGAAGCCGACCAGCTCATCGAGGCGCATGACGGCACGGCTGACGACGAAGTCAAACTGCTCCTTCACGTCCTCACCACGCCCGTGTAGCGTGCGCACGTTCTTCAGAGCGAGGGCTTCGGCGACGGCTGCTGCGACCTTGACCTTCTTCCCGATGCTGTCGACCAGCAGGAACTCGCACTCGGGGAAGAGGATCGCCAAGGGGATGCCTGGGAAGCCTCCGCCCGTACCGAAGTCGAGGATGTGCGTGCCAGGCTTGAAGCGGATCATCTGGGCGATGCCGAGCGAGTGGAGTACATGGTGCTCATAGAGCGCATCGATATCCTTGCGAGAGATGACGTTGATCTTTGCATTCCAGTCACGGTAGAGGGTATCGAGCTGGGTGAAGTGCTCGATCTGCTCGGGGGTGAGCTGGGGGAAGTAGCGGGTGATGATGTCGATAGCGGCCATGCGGTCTTAGGGCTGGATATAGTTGAAGATGATGCTCTGTGGGCGGAGGAGCTGACGTACCTCCTCGTAGGGGATGAAGATCTCGATGATCCCGATGGCGAAGGGGGCGATCTCGTAGGGATTGTACGTATAGGTCATGCCCTTGTCATCGAGGCGGAAGTTATCATTGCTCGTCAGGTCGGCAGCGTAGATACCATCCTTGCTCTCCATCTCCTGAGCGCTCTTGCGGCCGAACTCCTTGATGAGCGCACGCTGAAGGATCTTATTCAGCTCGGGGCCATAGCCGTCGATGAAGAGGTCTCCTTCGCTGATGACGTCCTTGCTCTTGCGGTCGAAGGTATAGTTCCCCGTGCCAGGCAGACCATGGGCAGCCCCTGCAGAGTAGGTGTACACATCCTTCTGCATCGTGATGATGTGGTCGTCGTGATAGGTGATGTGGTTGAAGATGGTCATTTCGCTCTTCATATCCTCCAGCTCCTTAGCGGAGAAGCCGAGGGAGTCAGCGCCGAAGAGGTATTCGCTACGCACCTCACGCAGATAGCGCTCTGTGGCTTCCTTGGGACTCCAGTTTGCATAGGCTTCGCCGAAGAATACACTGCTGACAGCCTTGAGGAGCGCGGAGTCATTCTTCGGGTAGCGGAAGAAGAGCTCTACCTCTACGGACGATCCCTTGCGTGCTGCCTGATTGTCGAAGTAGGTCGTGGAGACCACGATGGAGTCCCAGTCTAAGGGGCCATTGGGATCCTGTGTGCCTGCTGCGAGGGTCGAGTCGGCGCTCTGTGCGCTACCACTACGGCCCGTACAGCTGGAGAGGGTAGAGCCCATGAGGCACACAAAGAGGAGACAGAGAGAGGTGAGTGTGTAGAGTTGTTTCATTGCCGTAGCTATAGCTTCCTTGGGGGTAGAAGGCGGAGGCGCACCATCAGCGGTGAGCGTCTTGCACTTCGCATCACAAAGATACTTATTTGTTCCTCAGCCTCATTCCCTTCGTCTTGTATAGGTGTCAGCGTGCGTAGCTGTCCCTTCGTTCGCCTTGCAGTGAAGGGGCCTCGCATCTCTTGGAGAGAAAAGCGGGGAGCAGTAGTGGAATGCCTGCCGAAGTGTGCGAATAATAGTTGCGGACCAGTGGTAGATAAGCGCCGTCTACGTACGTGGCTCTAAAATCTACGTGCGTGGACCTTTGGATTTACATACCTGGTCATTAAGACTACGTGCGTGGATAGAGAAATACCACTACGGGGAGCTGCGCTTTTCTCCACGGAAATGCAGCTTTTCCTTATGCAGGATGAGACAAATCGCTGTGGCGGGATGAGATGCTACTATGGGAGGATGAGGGTACTGCGTACCTTAGCTTGGTGTCGGCTCTCGCCGTGCTCTTGCTGTAGATAGGGCGGGGCGCTAAGATATTTTATATCAGGAAAAAAGACGCAGGAAGAAGTCGGGTGGAGTGCCTTGCCTGTGTATATCGAAATCTTTATATATTTGTATTACCAAATTACACGTGAATCATAACCTATCATCAACTGCACCCTACCAATGAATCACCCACTCGTGGGGAGGTACCGTCACCGAGCTCTGGTCCTTTGGCTGTCTATCGTTTCGCTGCTCCTATTTATTGGGATCCAGGCGGTATGCTATGTCATTGCTTCACATCCTCGTTGGCTGTTTATTCTCTCCTTCTTCGTTCCGAATCTCATCGCTTTGACGTGGGGCGTACGCCTTGCGGATCGTCGTGGCCTGGAGCGTGGTATCATCCTCCTCGGTGTCGCAGGAGTTAGCTTTTTATTCATGGGCCTTTTTGGCATCGGCTGTCTTTACTTTAGCATCTAATCCCCCCCTCTTCCCCCTACACATCCCCCCGAGCGAAGTCTCGCTCTCTACGCACTGTGCTGCGCCCCGAAGGGGTATGGCAGAGGCTTCGTGCACCCGCAATCCGTCTGATTGATGTAAATTTGTAGCTCCCATAGGTGGCTCCCTTCGCGAGAGGGTGTCCGTCTTAGGGTGCAAAGCAGTCAACAGAATAAACTATATAGATACATTACGAAGTCCACTATTATGGAGTTAGCAACCAAGTACAGCCCCGAGGCTGTGGAGAATAGATGGTATGAGTACTGGATGCAGCACAAGCTCTTCCACTCGACCCCCGATCATCGCCCTGCCTATACCGTCGTCATCCCTCCTCCCAACGTCACGGGTGTGCTGCACATGGGGCACATGCTCAATAATAGTATCCAGGATATCCTCGTGCGCCGTGCGCGTCAGCGTGGCTTCAACGCCTGCTGGGTACCTGGTACCGACCACGCCTCTATCGCTACCGAAGCGAAGGTCGTCGGCCGTCTGGCTGCTCAGGGCATCCAGAAGCACGACCTCACGCGCGAAGCCTTCCTCGAGCACGCTTGGGACTGGACGCGCGAGCACGGGGGCATCATCCTCGAGCAGCTCAAGCGCCTCGGTGCTTCCTGCGACTGGGAGCGTACCGCCTTCACCATGGACGAGGAGCGCAGTCAGAGCGTCATCGACGTCTTCGTCGACCTCTATCGCAAGGGGCTCATCTACCGCGGCGTGCGTGTCGTGAACTGGGACCCCAAGGCACAGACCGCCCTCAGCGACGAGGAGGTCATCTATCAGGAGCAGCAGGGTAAGCTCTATTATCTGCGCTACTTCGTCGAGGGCGAGGCAGACAAGTATGTCGTCGTCGCTACGACCCGTCCCGAGACCATCATGGGGGACACCGCCGTATGTATCAATCCCAATGACGAGCGCTATCACTTCCTCCGTGGCAAGAAGCTCATCGTGCCTATCGTCGGCCGTGCAGTCCCCGTCATCGAGGACGAGTACGTAGACATCGAGTTCGGTACGGGCTGTCTGAAGGTCACGCCTGCGCACGACGTCAATGACTATATGCTCGGTGAGAAGCACCAGCTCCAGACCATCGATATCTTCCACGACGACGGCACGCTCAACGAGCATGGTGGCGCCTACGCTGGCATGGACCGCTTCGACGTGCGTAAGAAGATCGAGGCTGACCTCATCGCCGCTGGTCTGATGGAGAAGGTCGAGGACTACACGAATAAGGTCGGTCACTCCGAGCGTACCTTCGTGCCCATCGAGCCTAAGCTCTCGATGCAGTGGTTCCTCAAGATGGATGGCCTCGCTAAGCCCGCCCTCGATGCGGTGATGAATGACGAGATCCGTCTGCACCCTGCGAAGTTCAAGAATACCTACCGCCACTGGATGGAGAACATCAAGGACTGGTGCATCAGCCGCCAGCTCTGGTGGGGCCATCGCATCCCAGCCTACTACCTGCCTGATGGTAGCTTCGTCGTCGCTGCAAGTGATGAAGAGGCGCTTCGTCTGGCACAGGAGAAGAACGCTGATCTCACCGCCGCAGACCTGCGCCGTGAGAGCGACTGCCTCGATACCTGGTTCTCCTCTTGGCTCTGGCCTATCACCGTCTTCGCCCCCGCACTGAGCGAAGGCAACAAGGAGCTCGAATACTATTACCCCACCTCTGACCTCGTCACGGGGCCAGATATCCTCTTCTTCTGGGTAGCGCGTATGATCATGGCGGGCTACGAATTCCAGGGGAAGAAGCCCTTCGAGAACGTCTACCTCACCGGTATCGTCCGCGACAACCAGGGCCGTAAGATGTCGAAGACCCTCGGTAACTCACCCGACCCCCTGCTGCTCATCGACAAGTATGGAGCTGACGGCGTGCGTATGGGCCTCATTATGAGTGCTCCCGCTGGGAACGATATCCTCTTCGACGAATCACTCTGCGAGCAGGGTCGTAACTTCTGTAATAAGATCTGGAACGCCTTCCGCCTCGTGAAGGGCTGGACGGGCGAAGCTGCTGCTACGCCTCAGCCCGAGGCCTCGCGTCTGGCCTCCTACTGGATGCGTCAGGTGCTCAACAAGGCGGCTACCGAGCTTGACGATCTCTTCGCTAAGTATCGTATCAGCGAAGCTCTGACCCTCGTCTACAAGCTCATCCGTGACGACTTCTCCTCCTCTTATCTCGAGCTCATCAAGCCTGCCTACGGCTCGCCTATCGACGAGACGACCTGCCGTGAGGCGCTGGACTTCTTCGACGAGATCCTGCGTATCCTCCACCCCTTCATGCCCTTCATCACCGAAGAGCTGTGGCAGAACCTCGCCGAGCGCGCCGATGGCGAGAGCATCATGAACGCTCAGCAGCGCCCTGCCGAGGCCTATGATGAAGCCTTCCTCGCGCGCTTCGCTGCCGCTCAGGAGATCATCACCACCGTACGCAGCCTGCGTACCAGCAAGAACCTCTCGCCCCGCGAAGCCCTTGGCCTCGAGGCAAGCCCCAGCTATCCCACCGAGCTCGATGAAGTCCTCATCAAGATGGCAGGCCTCTCCGCTATTGACCGCAGCGGCGTGCGTAGCGAGGGTGCTGTGACCTTCGTCATCGGGACGGACGAATTCGCCGTGCCTATGGCTGCCTACATCGATGTGGAGGAAGAGCTGAAGAAGCTCCGTGCCGACCTCGAGTACCAGCAGAAGTTCCTCGCTGGCGTAGAGAAGAAGCTGAGCAACGAGAGCTTCGTGAGCAAGGCTCCCGAGGCGGTCATCAGCCTCGAGCGCAAGAAGAAGGCCGACGCTGAGAGCCGTATCGCGACGATCGAGCAGAGCATCCGCCAGCTCTCTGGCAACTAATCCTATCGCGATGCAACCACTGACCGAGCAACCCCAATACTCCTCGCAGGACCATCCCTTGGCTATCCATATCGGGAAGGTGCTGGAGGAGAAGGCGGGTAAGCGCCTCCCCCCATTCGTCCTGCGTCTCCTCGAGCGCATCATCCATCAGCGGGAGATCAATGATGTCCTCTACCGCTATGGACACCTTGATGGTATGGACTTCCTCGAAGCTCTGATGGGGGAGTTCGCTGTCACGACCGAATGGGTACACCCCGAGCGCCTGCCCGAGTCGGGGCGCTGCATCTTCGTCTGCAACCATCCGCTGGGTGGTATGGACGGCATCTCCCTCTCCTACATGCTGGGGAAGCGCTACGGCGACGTGCGCTATATGGTCACGGACTTCTTGTATTACCTCCGCCCGCTCCAGTCGGTCTTCCTGCCGGTGAATAACCGTCAGGGCTCGCAGGGCCGTGAGTCGATCACGATGCTGCAGGAGGCGATGCGCTCCGATGTGCCTATCGGCACCTTCCCCGCAGGCTCATGCTCACGTATCTTCGACGGCAAGCTGCAGGACCGCCCTTGGCATAAGACCTTCGTCTCGCAGGCCATCGCCAACGAGCGCGACATCGTGCCGCTGCACTACGTCGGGCAGAATAGCCGCCACTTCTACTGGATCTGGCACATCAAGGAGGCGCTGAAGATGAAGTTCGACCCAGGGCAAGCCCTCCTTCCCGATGAGCTCTTCCGTGCTCACGGCAGTCACTTCAAGGTCATCGTCGGGGAGCCGATCTCCTGGCAGAGCCTCCGTGACAGCGGCCTTACGCCCCAGCAGGAGGCCCAGCGTATCCGTGCGCTGAGCTACCAGCTCCGCGATGAGTATGATGCCACACTGACCAAGCGCTGATGTTTACCACACCGATCATCGCCCCTGTCTCTGCGGATCTCATCCGCCAAGAACTCACCCCCGACAAGCTCCTTCGCGCGACGAATAAGGGTGGGAACGAGATCTACGTCTTCCACGCAAGTACGGCTCCCGAGACGATGCGTGAGATCGGGCGCTTGCGAGAAGAGGCCTTCCGCTTCTACGGCGGCGGTACGGGGCGTGACTGCGACGTCGATGAGTTTGACCTCGCCGACGACGGCTATCGTCAGCTCATCGTGTGGGACCCCGCCGAAGGAGCTATCCTCGGTGGCTACCGCTTTATGTTCGGCGACGAGGTACAGATGGACGAAGCCACGGGGCGTCCACGCCTGGCGACGGCAGAGCTCTTTGAGTTCAGCCCCCGCTTCCTCGCAGACTACCTCCCCGTGACGATCGAGCTGGGACGCTCCTTCGTCTCCCTGCTCTATCAGTCTACGCGTATGGGGGCTAAGAGCCTCTTCGCGCTGGACAACCTCTGGGATGGCCTCGGAGCGCTGACGGTGCTCAACCCTGCGATGAAGTATTTCTACGGTAAGGTCACGATGTATGAGGACTACGATCCCCACGCTCGCAACCTCATCCTCTACTTCCTCGACAAGCACTTCCCCGACCCCGATCACTTAGTTCGCCCCACCGATCCGCTGCCCATCGTCGTCGACGAAGCCGAGATCCGCGAGCTCTTCCCCACGGATGACCGTCTGGAGAACTACCGTGCGCTGAACAAGGCGGTACGTGAGATCGGGCTGAACATCCCCCCGCTGGTCAATGCCTACATGGCACTCTCGCCCGAGATGCGTGTCTTCGGCACGGCGATCAACGAGGACTTCGGCCATGTCGAGGAGACGGGTATCCTCATCGCTATCGATGAGATCATCCCCGACAAGCGTGTGCGCCATATCGAGACCTTCGACCCCGACAAGGCACAGAGCGATCTGCTATGGACCAACATCTCAAGACGGGTGCGACTGGTGAAGAGTTAGCCTGCCGCTATCTGGAGCGCCACGGCTACTCCATCCTCGAGCGGAATTGGCGCCACCAGCATCGTGAGATCGACATCATCGCCCAGTGGGGTGAGACGCTCGTCATCGCCGAGGTCAAGACGCGTGGAGCCGGGAGCTTCGCCGAAGCTCGCACGACCGTCACCCGAGAGAAGCAAGCCTTCCTCATCTCCGCAGCCAATGCCTACATCCGTCAGCGTGCCCTCGATCTGGAGGTGCGCTACGATATCCTCGCCCTCGATATAGAGGCTGATGGGAGCTACACGATAGAGCATATTCTCTCGGCTTTCTACCCGCAGCTCGCGGGGCATCGCACAGGGCGCAAGTCGGGGCGCCCTCATCGGTAGTCCTTCGCTCATAGATATTCGCTCTGCCTATGCCTCAGCTCCATACTCCGATCACGCTACCGCCCTCGCCTCCACGCTTGGGCTACGGGCAGCAAGCCCTCAGCTTCGGCTCGTGCTTCAGTGAGCATATCGGCGCTTACCTCCGTGATGGAGGCCTGCAGCTCCAAGTCAATCCCTTAGGCATCCAGTACAATCCCCTCTCGATAGCAGCCGGCATCGAGCGCCTTTTCTTTGGTGAGCCCTTCACCGAAGCCGACCTCTTCGAGCATGGCGGGCTCTACCATTCCTTCCTTCATCATGGGCGCTTCTCTGCCCCAAAGGCGGAGGAAGCCCTTCGCCTGATGAATGCTTCGTACGAAGCGGTGCAGACGGCGCTCCCTCAGCTACGCTACCTGTTCTTCACCTACGGCACGGCCTTTGTCTACCGCCTGGCGGGTGACGAATATGGCGGAGTAGCGGGTAGGGTAGTGAGCAACTGCCACAAGCTCCCCGAGCGGACGTTTGTCCGTGAGCGCGTGAGCTTAGAGACGCTTCTTCAGACTTGGCGCCCACTCATTGAGCGTCTTCGTGAGCGCTTCCCCGAGCTGACGATCATTCAGACGGTGAGCCCCGTGCGTCATCTGCGTGACGGTGCCCACGGCAATGCCCTCAGCAAGGCGAAGCTCCTGCTTCTCTCCGAGGCACTCACGGAGCTGTTCCCTGCGACTTGCTTTTATTTCCCCTCTTACGAATTGGTACTCGACGAGCTCCGCGACTACCGCTTCTACGCCGAGGATATGGTGCATCCCTCCCCCTTGGCACAGCGTATCGTCGCCGAGCGCTTCACCGCGTGGGCACTCGACGAAGCGGTGCAGAAGGCCTTGCCCTTAGCGCACCGCCTGCATCAAGAGCTTCGTCACCGCCCTTTACATGCTGAGGGAGCCGAGCATACGGCACGCCTCGCCGCTCTCCGTGAGCGCGTCGCCGCCTTCCGCTCGCAGTACCCCTCCGCTCAGCTTCACGACTTACCCACATGGATAGATTAGTTTCCCCCTCCTTCTCTCCCGCCACCCTTGCTACGGCCTTTGCGGTCACGCCGCATCTGTCGCACGACAGGGCTGTGAGCCATATACTCACCGATAGCCGCTCGCTCCTCACGCCCGAGGAGACGCTTTTCTTCGCCATCCGCACGGAGTCGGGTGACGGGCACCGCTATATCGAGTCGCTCTATGAGCGTGGGGTAAGGAGCTTCGTCGTCGAGCAACTCTCGAGCGAGACGGAGGCGAAGTATAGCGGGTGCAACTGGTATGTCGTCACCTCCTCTATCACGGCTTTGCAGGCGCTGGCACGCACGCACCGCGAGCGCTTTCCCCTGCTCCATACGATCGGTATCACGGGGAGCAACGGGAAGACCGTCGTCAAGGAACTGCTCTATCAGCTCCTCTCGCCCTGCTTCCATACGATGCGCTCCCCCCGCAGCTACAATTCGCAGATCGGCGTACCGCTCTCCGTGCTGAGTATCACCGCTACGGATGAAGTCGCCCTCATCGAAGCGGGGATCTCCCGCCCCGGTGAGATGGCTGCGCTGGAAGAAGTCATCGCGCCTCAGCTCGGTGTCTTCACCTCGCTCGGTAGCGCACATCAGGAGGGCTTCGCCTCGCTGGAGGAGAAGCTGGAGGAGAAGCTCCGCCTCTTCGAGCGCTCCTCCTCGCTCTTCTACAGCCTCGATACGCCTCTGGTCGCTGAGGCAATGCGTGAGCGCTTCCCCACGAAGTCCCACTACACCTGGAGTCATCAGGATCCTGCCGCCACGGTCTATGTCCGCACGACCGAGACGACGAGCACCACGACAGCGCTCGTCTGCGTGGTGGCTGGCGAAGAATATCCGCTGACCGTCCCCTTCACCGATGCCGCCTATCTCGAGGATGTCGCCTGCTGTCTGACCCTCGTGGCGGCCCTCGCTCCCCAGCTCCTCGCTGTGCCCGAAGCGTGGCGCACCCTCACCAGCATCTCGATGCGTCTGGAGGTCAAGGACGGCCTGCAGGGCAATACCCTCATTGATGACGCCTACAGCTGTGACCTGCAGTCGCTCTCCATTGCGCTGGACTTCCTGCGCCGTCGTGCTTCGGCTACGGGTGCTCGCCCCGTGCTCCTGCTCTCCGATATCGAGGGGAGCGGACGTAGTGATGCCGACCTCTATACCGAGGTCGCAGGCCTCATCCAGAGCTATGGCGTGGACGAAGTATTCGCTGTCGGTGAGCATCTCACGGCCTCGGCTGCACTCTTTGACGCAGGGCATACGCACTTCTTCGCGACGACGAGCGAGCTTTTAGCTTCTCCCCTCCTGTCGCGTCTGCACGACTCCTGTATCCTCATCAAGGGCGCACGCCGCTTCGCTCTCGACCAAGTCTACCGCCGTCTCTCCTCCCGCGAGCACCAGACGGTGCTGGATATCGACCTCAGCGCTGTCGTGCACAACCTCAATCACTACCGCTCGCTCCTGCCACCCGAGCATCCGCTCATCTGTATGATCAAGGCCGATGGCTACGGGACGGGGGCCTTTGAGCTGGCGCGTACACTCCAGGAGCACCGCGTCGACTACCTCGCTGTAGCCGTGGCGGACGAAGGGCGTGAGCTGCGTGGCAAGGGCATCCGCACGCACATCATGATCATGAACCCCGAGCTGTCGGTGGCAGATACCCTCTTCTCGCACCGCCTCGAGCCCGAGGTCTATAGTATGGAGCTCCTCGAGGGGCTGTGCGAACGCGCACGTATCGCAGGTATCACTGCCTTCCCTATCCATCTCAAGGTCGATAGCGGTATGCACCGCTTGGGCTTTGCGCCTGCTGACCTCCCTGCCGTAGGAGCTTATCTCCGTGAGCATCCCAAGCTGCGTGTCAGCTCGGTCTTCTCGCACCTGGCCGCTGCCGACGAGCCTGACAAGCGAGACTTCACTGAGCGTCAGGCGAAGACCTTCATCGCCGCTACCGAAGCCCTTACGGCAGCCCTCGGCTATCAGCCGAAGCGTCACCTGCTGAATACGGCGGGTATCGAGCGCTTCCCTGAATACGCTCTCGATATGGCACGCCTCGGCATCGGCCTCTATGGGGTGAGTGCTACGGGGCGCCCCGGGGTAGAGCCTATCGCTCGTCTGACGACCGTCCTCCTGCAGATCCGTGAGCTCCCCGCAGGCGAAGCCATCGGCTACGGCTGCCGTGGCATCACCTCCCGCCCCTCACGCATCGCAGTCATCCCTATCGGTTATGCTGACGGCTTCTCGCGCCGTCTGAGTCGTGGCGCTTATTCGGTGCTCCTGCACGGGCGTCTGTGCCCGACCATCGGCAATGTCTGTATGGATGCCTGTATGATCGATATCACCGATGTGCCCGAGGCACGGGTGGGGGACGAGGTCCTCATCTTCGGTGGCGAAGAGCGCCCTATCACGGTGCTTGCCGAAGCCTGTGACACGATCCCCTACGAGATCCTCACGACCCTCTCGACGCGCATCCAGCGTCGCTACTGGCGCGAGTAAGCCGGCACCCCATATATTAAGTATCCGCCCCACGGCTCGTCACTTAAGTGACCTGCCGTGGGGCTTACTTTTCTCCATCTTTGCTGAAGGGCTGTGACGATGTGTGGGAGAGGGTGGTGTGAACCTATATGAGTACGTGGGTAGAGCTATATAGGATGGCGAAGAAAGCTATATACCTTTGAGAAGTGACCTATATTAGGTTGTTGCTCCGCGTAGGGGATAAAAGTTGTCGACGAGTAGCAGAAAAGTTTGGGCTACGTACGTGGCTCTAATATCTACGTGCGTGGATATTTGGATTTACGTGCCTGGTCTTTAAGACTACGTGCGTAGACAGCTTAAAACCACTACGAGAAGGTGCTTTTTCCTTCACGAGAAGGACACTTTTCCCTCCGCTGGATAAGAGGAATACGCGCGATAAGGCGAAGGGCTTGCGTGTCACTTTGGAGAGGTCTGTCGGGAATTTTTTTGACGAGTTTGCGGCTGGTGTTTTGTGTAATTCAAATGTTTGCACTACCTTTGCACCCGTTCTGAAAAAGCTCCCACGCACCAAGGTGGTGAGTCGAACAAGGGAAAATGACTCTGTAGCTCAGTTGGTAGAGCAAGTGACTCTTAATCACTGGGTCGTGAGTTCGAGCCTCACCGGGGTCACCAAGAGAGCGGGTACTACATCTCAGTAGTACCCGCTCTCGCTGTATAATCGTAGGTACTGTGGAGTGTCTGCAGCAAAAATAAGGTCGTTAAAGATTGGGCCGATGAGCGAAGTGAGAATTACATCAGACTCCCCTGGATTCTTGATGGTTAGTGATATTGCTGATGAACAGGAGGCTTTCACCTCGGTGTTGAATGCCAAGTATCCTCAGCTGGATTTTGATTTTGGCTTCTGCTTTAGAGTATTGGATACCTTGAGTGGCATCCGCTCCAGAGTACGCTTCGATAAGGTAGATCGTATTCTGGAGCTTGACTTGATGATGCCAGAGGAGGACTTTCTTCCCTACAAGCAGAATAAGACGATGCAGCGGTTGATCATGGGGCGATACTTCTTCCCCTTCTTCTGTGATAAGGTCAGGGGATATAAGGGTAAGTTACCCGCCTTGTCTCCCGTCTTAGAGGAGGTGATCGTAGATATGGAGGCGTTCTTGATCGAGCATCTATGGCTGCCTGATGAGGATGGTCATCTGAGGCTGTCTGTCATCGAGGACTACACGTATGAGCAGACGATCCAGCAGTTTGGTCCACCCAGTCTCAAGACGTTCACAGAGGCTGACGGTGTCAAGGTGCAGGACTTACGCTGGGCTATCGATGCCGAGACCACATTGTCCGCTCAGTACAAACTCATCGATCGGACTTGGAGACTTGAGCGATGGGAGCGCTTGTAAATCTTTGATACCAATGCTCCCATGGGGCGAATCCCAAATGGAGTGCTACGTCATAGTAGTACCCGCTCTCGCTGTATAGGGCGGTGCCTCGGCACGGCAGGTATCAGCCTATATAGCTATCTTTGTAGGCATTGTAGTGTGTCCTGACCCTTCGTGGCGGGTCGCACATCTAATAGAGATATACATGAATTGGAAGCAATTTAACCGAGCAAATAACCTCGTGGGCTGGGCGATCTTCGCAGTCGCTACGCTCACCTATCTGCTCACGATCGGCCCCTCAGCGAGCCTGTGGGACTGTGCGGAGTTCATCGCTTGTGACTACAAGTTCGAGATCGGGCACCCTCCTGGCGCGCCCTTCTACATGCTGGTCTATAATGTGATCTCGCATCTGGGCGGTAGCCCTGAGCGTGCGGCACTGATGACCAATGCCACGAGTGCCGTGCTGAGCGGCCTCACGATCCTCTTCCTCTTCTGGACGATCACCCATATGGTACGCCGTGTGCTGACGCCTCGCGCGCATCTCGGCAAGCAGGGCTTTGAGCCCACTGGTGAGGTGATGACGATGGGGCAGGCTATCGCTATCCTTGGCTCTGGTCTGGTGGGTAGCTTGGTGTACACGTTCTCCGACTCCTTCTGGTTCAGCGCTGTCGAGGCGGAGGTGTATGCCTTCAGCTCGCTCTTCACAGCGGTGGTCTTCTGGCTGATCTTCAAGTGGGAGGAGCGCAGCGAGTACGAGCGCTCGGACCGCTGGCTGGTGCTGATCGCCTATCTGATGGGCCTCAGTATCGGGGTGCACCTGCTGAACCTGCTCTGTCTGCCCGCCATGGCGCTGGTCTACTACTACCGCCGTGCCACGACACCCACGCTCAAGGGCAGTGCTCTGGCGCTCCTCGGCTCCTTCGCCCTCGTCGGGCTGATGATGTACGGGGTCGTGCAGGGTGTGCCTAAGCTCGCAGGGAAGTGGGATATGTTCTTCGTCAATACCTGCGGCCTCAGCTACAACCAAGGGCTGTATATCTACCTCGCGGTACTCGTCGCTGTCCTCATCTGGGGTGTCTACGAAGCCGACCGTGCGGTGCAGGATCCCAAGCTCCTCGGCTCACATCGCTTCCGTATCTCTATCGCTCTGTCGCTGATCTTGATGGGGATCCCCCTCATCGGGAATGGTATCGTCGCCCTTGCACTGGCGGCTGGTATCATTGCCTTCTTCTACCTATATAAGGGGCTTCGCGCACGTGCCGTCCAGACGGTACAGATGTCGCTCGTGGCTATCGCTATGGGCTTCTCTTCCTACGGGGTGATCCTCGTGCGTGCGGTAGCTGACCCTCCGATGAATGAGAATGCGCCTGCTGATGCCTTCTCGCTCCGCTACTATCTGGCGCGTGAGCAGTATGGCTCGGCACCGCTCTTCTACGGCCCTACCTTCGCGTCGCCCTATAAGTACGGCGCCGACGGCCGTCCTGAGTTCGACGAAGGTGAGCCTACCTACGGTCGTGTCGATAAGGCTCAGCCTTCTGACCCCGACCGCTATGTAGCACGTGCGCCCAAGGATGAGCCCGTCTATGAGGGCTCGAGCATGATGCTCTTCCCCCGTGTCTATGACCGTGGTCATGCGCAGATGTACAATACGTGGATGGGGCGTGCTGCCGATGATATGTCGCAGCCTACCTTCGGGGACAACCTCACCTACTTCTTCAACTACCAGCTGACCTACATGTACTGGCGCTACTTTATGTGGAACTTCGCCGGGCGCCAGAATGACCTTCAGGGTGACGGCGGCCTCCTGCGTGGTGGCGCTGCTACGGGTATTCCCTTCGTCGATAGCTTCTTCTACGGGGATAGCGATACGCACCCCGAGGATATGACGGGCAATAAGGGGCACAATGTCTACTACGCCCTCCCGCTGATCCTCGGGCTCATCGGCCTCTTCTTCCAGATCGGTCGCGGGCGTCGTGGTGTGGAGAGCTTCTGGGTGACCTTTATGCTCTTCTTCATGACGGGTATCGCCATCGTGCTTTATCTCAACCAGTATCCTGGTCAGCCCCGTGAGCGTGACTACGCTTATGTGGGATCGTTCTACGCCTTCGCTATCTGGGTGGGCTTCGGTGTGGCTGCTATCGCTACGACCGCCAGCCGCTATCTCTCCAAGCAGCCTGCGAAGAAGACCAGTGATGAGGACGCGCCTGTCACCATCTCTACGGCTGCTGCAGGTGTCGCTTCGCTGGTGCTCCTGCTCATCCCCATACAGATGGCAGGGCAGAACTGGGACGACCACGACCGCTCGGGTCGCACCGTCGCCAGCGATATGGGCCGCAACTACCTCGAGAGCTGTGAGCCGAATGCCATCCTCTTCTGCTATGGTGACAATGATACCTTCCCCCTCTGGTACGCACAGGAAGTCGAGGGCATCCGCACGGACGTCCGCACCGTCAATCTCTCCTATCTCTCGGGTGACTGGTACATCGACCAGATGAAGAAGCAGGCCTACGAAGGCAAGCCTCTGCCCATCGGTCTCCTGCCCAAGTCCTATTATTACTACAACAACTACGCTCTCGTCAGTCCCAATGGCGGTGAGCGCCAGAGCGTCGAGGAGGCTTATAAGGCACTGCAGGGTCATGGCCCTGGTTCGCCTGCTATGCTGCCCTCGCCCGACCTCTACGTCGCCGTCGACTCGGCTGCTGTCGCTCAGCGCATCGCGAAGAGCTTCCCCGCACTCACGGGGCATATCACTCCCGACTTCTCACTGAGCCTGCACGGCCGTCAGTTCCTCGATATCGGTGGCCTCAGCGTACTTGACCTCATCGCGGGCAATAAGTGGGAGCGTCCTATCTACTGGGCGATCACCTCGCCCCGCAATGCCTTCAATGGTATGACCGCCAGCATGGTGCAGACGGGTATGGCTTCGCAGCTCCTCCCGCTCGCTCCACGTGTCGACAGCACGGGCCGTGCTATCGACTACGGCATCGGCAATCTGGATCGTATGTACGAGACGGTGATGACGAAGTTCCGCTGGTGCGGTGCTGATCGCCCGGGTACGTACTTCGATGAGAACGCCCGTGGCATCGTATCGACCCTGCGCAATCAGATCTTCACGCCTCTGGCGAATGGTTATCTCGAGCGTGGCGATAAGCAGAAGGCACAGGCCATACTGAAGAAGTGTCTCTCCGTCATTCTCGAGGAGAACGTCCCCTACGAGACGAGCGCACTCTACTTCGCTGATGCCCTCTATCGTGCCGATATGCGTGCTGAGGCTGACCACGTGCTGCAGGCTATCGCCCGCCGTGCGCTGAGCACGCTGACCTGGGCGGTACAGCTCCCCAAAGAGAGGCTCGAGGAGGTCTCACTCCATGGTGAGCTGCAGGAGGCTTATACGGCGATCTCTTACGCTCTCGACTTCGCTAAGGACTACAACTCGCAGGCGCTCTCCCGCTATGAGCAGGAGATCGCAGCACTGCTCCGCCGTCTGGGCGTAGCTCAGTAGTCCACTCTTCCGCCGATGATCGAGCGCATCCTCTGTCGGGTACCTATGTGGTACCGCATGCTCGTGCCTGGAGCGCGCTGGCGTATCCCCGCGCTCAAGGGCAAGAGTATCTACCTTACCTTCGATGATGGTCCGATACCCGAGGTCACGCCTTGGGTATTGGATCAGCTCGATGAGTTAGGGATCAAGGCCACGTTCTTCTGCGTGGCAGACAATGTGCGACGCTACCCCGAGCTCTTCGAGGAGATACGTCGCCGTGGTCACACGGTAGGCAATCACACCTATCATCATATCCAGGGTATCTTCCACTCGACGAAGGAGTACATGCGCGACGTGTATGACGCGCATGAGCTCATCCACTCACGCTACTTCCGTCCGCCGCACGGGCACCTGCGCTTCTCGCAGAATAGGGAGCTTAGTCATAGCTTCGAGATCGTGATGTGGGATGTCGTGACGCGCGACTACAATGCCGAGCTCAGCCCGGAGACCATCGTCGGCTACGTGAAGCGCTATGCGCGCAACGGCTCGATCATCGTCTTCCACGACTCGCTCAAGGCGGAGAAGAATATGCGCGTAGCGATGCCCGAAGCCGTGCGCTGGCTCCAGAGTGAGGGCTATCACTTCCTGCGTATCGGCGATGCCCCTTGATATATAGCATGGGATGAAGATCGTAGAAGGTCTTGGTATAGGTATAAAAAAGCGGAGCTGACTTCCCAGCCAGCTCCAACCTATTAACCAAAACCTTAACTATGAAAAATCTTACATTTTCATTGCAAATATACAGATAAATATATTATCTCCAACTGCGGGAGAAGCCCCTTCTTAAGAAGGTCTACGCACCTCCCACCGTCACTTAAGCAATTCATATAGTTCATGACCAAGATCGAGCCCGCCCAGAGCGCTCAGCCTTCGACCGCCACCGCCCGCCGCGTCTATATAGAGACCTATGGCTGCCAGATGAATGTCGCCGACAGCGAAGTCGTCGCATCCATCATGCAGATGGACGGCTTTCACCTGACCGAAGACCCTGAGTTGGCCGATGCTATCTTCCTCAATACCTGCTCTGTGCGCGACAATGCCGAGCAGAAAGTCCTCAACCGCATCGCTTACTATCACTCCATCCGCCGCAAGAAGCGCCGCCGTATCATCATCGGCGTCCTCGGCTGTATGGCGGAGCGTGCTAAGGGGGAGCTGATCGAGAAGCACCACGTCGACCTCGTCGTCGGCCCCGATAGCTACCTCGACCTGCCGAATCTCGTCGGCGCTGTCGAGCGCGGGGAGAAGGCGATCAACGTACAGCTCTCCACCACCGAGACCTACAAGGATGTCCTCCCGCTGAAGATCGGCGGACTCAACCTCTCGGGCTTCGTCTCCATCATGCGTGGGTGCAATAACTTCTGCTCCTACTGCATCGTGCCCTACACTCGTGGTCGCGAGCGTAGCCGTGAGCTGGAGAGCATCATCCGTGAGGTGAAGGACCTCGAGGCCAAGGGCTATCGTGAGATCACGCTGCTCGGGCAGAATGTGAATTCCTACCGCTTTGTGGACGGGGACCGCACGTATGACTTCGGTGACCTCCTCGAGCAGGTTGCCCTCGCTGTGCCTAAGATCCGTATCCGCTTCACCTCGCCTCACCCCAAGGATATGGACGACAAGGCCATCGCTGTGATGGCGAAGTACCCGAATATCTGCAAGCATATCCACCTGCCTGCACAGTCGGGCAACGACCGCATCCTCAAGCTCATGAAGCGCAACTACACCCGTGAGTGGTACCTCGAGCGTGTCGCGGCTATCCGCCGTGCTATGCCCGACTGCGCCATCACGTCGGATATCTTCTGCGGCTTCCACGACGAGAGCGAGGAGGACTTCCAGGATACGCTGAGCCTTATGCGTGAGGTGGTCTATGACAATGCCTTCCTCTTCAAGTACTCCGAGCGCCCCGGGACGTATGCCGCCAAGTACCTCATCGACAATATCCCCGAGGACGAGAAGATTCGCCGCCTCAACGAGATGATCGAGCTGCAGACCCAGCTCTCGCTCGAGAGCAACCTGCGTGACGTGGGGAAGACCTTCGAGGTCCTCATCGAGGGCTTCAGCAAGCGCTCTCGCGAACAGCTCTTCGGCCGTAGCCAGCAGAATAAGGTCGTCGTCTTCGACAAGCAAGGCTACCGCGTCGGTCAGTACGTGGATGTACGCATCGAGTCCGCCACGGCAGCGACCCTCATCGGGAAGCCCGTGCGCCCTGCCGAAGGCTATACGCCCGAAGCCGAGTAAGCGCCTCCAGCTTCTCCCCGAAGCAAAGAATCAAGCATCGCCCCAACAGATTTCGCCGAATCTGTGGGGCGATGTCGCTTTACTCCCATAGTGCAAGCGGCTTTGCTTGACTATTCGGACTACTCCCAGCGAGCGAAGGAAAACTTCCCACGCACCTCGTGGAAAACTGCATACCACTACAGAGAAAGCTTTGTCCACGTACGTGGTCGTTAAATCTACGTACGTGGATCATAGGATTTACGTGCATAGACTTTATGACCACGTACGTGGACGGAGGATTAGGCGTAGTCGTGGACAGCTTTTCTTCGGCTGGATGGCAAGAAGTCCTGTGCTTGGTTGTCGTCGAGCGACCGCAGGAACGGACAGCGTCGCCGTAGGAAGTGGAGGCCTTTGTGAAATGCGAAAAAAGGCGTTCCTTTGGAGAGTAAACCGATTACTAACCCTTTAGCACGATGGTAAGCGATGAGTAGAATCCTCCTAATGGTCGCCTATACGACCCTCGCCTGGCTACTCTTCTTTGCAGATGCCCAGGATGTGGCGTCGATGAATCCACTGCAAAGCCTTCTCGTTCTGATAGTCCTTGTCATAGGCATCCCCAAGGCCGCGCTCCTGACCCAGCGTTTCCTTCAGCGCCTGGGCAAGGAATGGACGGCGTATCGGAATGGCTAAATAGCCACCCAAAAGAAACAGCTTCGCCCCACATTGTCCCGACACAATGTGGGGCGAAGTGCGTAAGGCATCACAAGACGGCTGGCTACTGCCTGCTTTGCTCGAGAGGCTTATAGTAGTACGGATAATATCGCTATGTTTGCGGTCGATATTTATTCACCTGGGGTGCCTACCGCACCTGGGCGATGATACAAGGTCGTATGATGAGCGTCCTATGAATACAATGAAGCCGACAGATCCATCCCCAGAGCCTCTTGATGCCCTTGCGGTAGGGAGGAAGGTCCTGACATACTTGGCTGAGAGCCCAGAGCCCTCCCCGCGCGTCTGGGAGTGCTATAGCCGTGAGCAGGTGAAGCTGGAGATGCAGGCACGCTTTTGTCGGCAAGAAATGTCCCGAGAGGAGGCGGATCGCTTACGGTCCTACCCATACGCTGGGACTACCTTGTCCTATCCCCTCCCCAATCAAGGGATTACTGAGCTTTGCGGCCCTGCGGCTATTGCCTACGATCTGATGCTCACGGATCCTGTGGCTTATATATCCGCTATGCTCGCCCTCTACGAGACGGGGATATGTGCTGTCGGGGACCTCTATCTGCAGGCAAGCAAGGGACTGCGAGGGAGTTCCCGTGAAGGGATCTCGGGCATTGACTGGATGTTCTTAGGCGCGATGCGAGAGGGACGGAATATGCTCTTCGGGGTGGATGGCAAGGCTGGGCCGTTAGCGCTGTTTAGTCCGCCGAAAGATATGCTGTATTGGCTGAGGAGCATCTACCCGCACGAGCGCTTTGTACAGAGGTTGAGCTTCGTGGGCTGGGGCTCCGAGAGAGTGCACAGAAGAGCGATCATCGAAGCGCTGAGGAAGCCGACCCGATCGTTTCTGCTCATTGACTCGAAGCTGATCAAGGCGGACTCCAAGGGTAACCGTATCGCTCGCCTTCATTGGATCGTCATCAAGCCCGGGACGGCGGTATGGTCAGAAGACGGGGAGCGTGTATCGTTCACCTACTTTACTTGGGGAGCCGAGCGGGTAGGGCGCTTCCGCGTGAAGGACCTCATCAAGTATCTATACGTCACGATCGTGAGGGAGTAGCCTTCACCCAATGATGTTAAGCGACAAGAGGCTGGAGAGTCTATGCTCTCCAGCCTCTTGGCTATTGGTATGTCGGGGTGAGGTGGTATGCTACGACCTCGCTCTGCGATTGCGGGGGTGATAGCGCTCGACCTGCTCGCGGAGCTTGGTGCGGTCGATGTGCGTGTAGATCTCCGTCGTCGCTACATCCTCGTGACCGAGGAGGAGCTGAATAGCTTGGAGGTTCGCGCCGCCCTCGAGGAGCGCTGTGGCGAAGCTGTGACGGAAGGTGTGGGGGCTGATCTTCTTCTCCACGCCTGCCATCTCGGCGGCTTCGCGCACCATGACGAAGACCGTGATGCGGGAGATGGCTTGCCCACGACGGCTGAGGAAGACGTAGTCCTCTTGTCCTCGCTTTGGGGTGGCACGGTCGGGATCACGGAGGTAGCGGGTGACCTCGGCGATGGCGGAGTCACTCAGCGGGACGAGGCGCTGCTTGCTCCCCTTGCCCTGTACGCGCAGATAGCCTTCGTCGAGGAAGAGGTCGGGGAAGGTCAGGTGACACAGCTCGCTCACACGCAGCCCGCAGCTGAAGAGCACCTCGATGATGGCACGATTGCGCTGACCCTCGACGCCGCCCTTGCTCCCTGCGGCCTCGATGATGCGGTCGACCTCGGCGGTCGTCAGCACAGTGGGGAGATAGCGCCCCTTGCGTGGCACCTCGAGGAGTGCCGTGGGGTCGCTATCTACATAGCCCTCGAGGAGGAGATAGCGCCCGAAGGAGCGGATACCCGAGATGATGCGTGAGATCGACGTCGGGCCGATGCCCAGATCATGGAGTGTGGCGATGAAGTGTTGCAGCCGTGGATAGTCGATGGCTTCGATGCTGAGCCCTTCGACGTCCATGTAGCTGAGGAGCTTATCGACGTCGCTGAGGTAAGCCTCACACGTATTCTCTGAGAGGCCAAGCTCGAAGCGTAGGTGCGAGAGGAACTGCGTGCGTATATCGTCAGGGAGCATTCAAAAAGTGAGAATTTTAATTTATCTTTGCAAAGGTAAGAAGACAATAGGAATACCCCCGAAATAACGAATGTGGATAGAGATCATTAACGGGCCGAACCTTGCTCGGATCGGCCAGCGTGAGCCCAGCATCTACGGCACGATGTCGATGGACACTTGCCTGGAGCAGCTGCACCAGCGCTATGATCACCAGCTTCGTCTGACCTATTTCCAGTCGAACCATGAGGGGGCGCTCCTTGACAGGCTCTATGAGCTGCACGATGCCGGCGCTGACGCCATCATCCTCAATGCCGGTGCCTATACCCATACCTCCTTGGCCTTGGCCGATGCCCTCCGGGCTATCACTCCCCCCACTATCGAAGTCCATATATCCAATATCTATAAGCGTGAGCCTATCCGCCAGCGCTCCCTCATCGCAGAGGCCTGCCGAGGGACGATCTCGGGCTTCGGTCTCGATGGATACCGCTTAGCCATCGAAGCCGTGTGTGGGGGCTTACCTCTACCGACCCACGAATAAATTACCCCAATTAAGCATTATGAAGAAAACTAAGATTGTAGCTACTATCTCGGATCTGCGCTGCGACGTAGAATTCATCCGTCCGCTCGTCGAAGCTGGCGTGAACGTCGTACGTATGAACACCGCCCACATGACGAAGGAGGGTATCACCCAGGTCATCAACAATACGCGTGCTGTATCGCCCAGCGTCGCTGTCCTCCTGGACACGAAGGGCCCCGAAGTCCGCACGACGGTCCTCGAAGGTGACTCAGAAGTCAAGCGCGAATTCCACGCTGGTGACAAGGTCATCTTCCAGGCTAACCCCGAAGCCAAGACCAACAACGAAGTCATCAACGTGAACTACGTGAACTTCGTCCACGACGTGCCCGTAGGTGCTCGCATCCTCCTCGACGACGGTGCTCTTGCCTTCGACGTAGAGAAGAAGGAAGGCGACAAGCTCTTCACGGTCTGTCAGAACAACGGTAAGCTCGGTAGCCGCAAGAGCGTCAACGTCCCTGGCGTACGCATCGACCTGCCCTCACTCACCGAGAAGGACCGTGGCAACATCCTGCACTCTATCCCCCAGAAGATCGAGTTCATCGCTCACTCTTTCGTCCGTAACAAGAAGGACATCGAGGAGATCCAGACGATCCTCGACGAGCACAAGAGCGACATCAAGATCATCGCTAAGATCGAGAACCAGGAAGGTGTTGACAACATCGACGAGATCATCGACTCTTGCTATGGTATCATGATCGCTCGTGGTGACCTCGCTATCGAAGTTCCCGCTGAGAAGGTCCCCTCCATCCAGCGTATGATCATCAAGAAGTGTATCGCTGCTAAGAAGCCCGTCATCGTCGCTACGCAGATGCTCCACACGATGATCGACAACCCCCTGCCTACGCGTGCAGAGGTCAGCGACATCGCTAACGCTGTCTACTACCGCACCGACGCTGTCATGCTCTCTGGTGAGACGGCTAACGGTAAGTACCCCCTCGAGGCTGTCCAGACGATGGCAAGCATCATCCGTGAGGCTGAGAAGACCCTCGAGCGCGAATACAACGACGAAGTGCCTTACTCTAAGGAAGTGAGCACCACGACGGCCTTCCTCTCTAAGCAGGCTGTACGTAGCGTCGAGCAGATCGACACGCAGGCTATCATCACCGATAGCTTCACCGGTCGTACGGCTCGCTACCTCTCTTCCTTCCGTGCTACGGTCCCCGTCTGCGCTGTCTGCTACGATCCTACTCTGGCTCGTCAGCTGGCTCTCAGCTACGGTGTGACGGCTCACTACGCTGAAGACGCTGCTTGCCCAGGCTCACGTCTGGCTGCAGGTATCAAGAGCTTCATCGAGTCAGGCCTCATCAGCGAAGACACGCAGGCTGCTTATATGAGCGGTACGATCGGTCAGTCGGGTGCTGCTCACTCGCTCGAGATCGACACGGTCAAGGAGATCCTCGCTAAGAACGCTAAGTAATTCGGCGCTTCGCTGAATACCTCTTTACGGGGCCACTCCCGATATCCTTCGGTAGTGGCCCCGTCGCTTTCTCCCCCTGCGAGTAGCCGTTTCTCCGCCATAGTCCCGTGCTGTGGATAGCCCTATGATCCGCTTTAGGGGAAGCCGTAGGTACTATGCTCCGATGTATTCAAGTATGTACTATATTTGCGTCGAGAAAAGTAGAGTTATGCCTTCCCTATGAGGAGCTGCCTCGCCTGTCCAATACGTATATATATTAAGTCCCCCCATTTCATAGAGATGAAAGCACTAAGGAACTCCTCCTATTTGGCTTTGGTTGCCTTGATGGCTCTCGGCATTAGCTCCTGTAAGGAGAAGGATGATCCAGATCGTCCATCACCAGATCGGAAGATCGCATCAGAGGGTACTTACCCCACCTTCATGCGCCTCCATGGGGTAGAGCCTAAGACCTTGCCAGCAGAGCGCTATCTGGGGAAGTGCTTCGACCTTGTAGGACATACGGCTAATGATGCTGGGGGCTTCACGCGGTGGAGTGTCTTGGATGAGAAGCGCATCGCTTCTAATGATCCATGGTCTCCTTTTGGTCGGGCTATTACCCCTGAGCTTCGTGTGCCACGGCATACCGAGCTTAGTGTCCAGCCTGAGGACCGCTCCTTTAAGCGGACTTACCAGGCCTCCAAGGCTGAGCCATTCAGTGACTCAATGGTCGTAGCGGTAGGTCCGGGCTATGAGAAGGTGACTTGCTCTTATGGTAATAGGAGATACTCTGTAGGGAGCCTGCAGCGATATGTCTATCGCTATACTACGGGGTATAAATATCTCTACGAGCGATATGAAGTAGCAGATCCGATGGACTATGAGTTCTATCTAAGTAAGCGTTTCGTGAGAGATCTTAAAGTGCTTTCGGCGGCTGCGCTGGTGGAGAAATATGGGACGCATGTCGTGACTTCATATTCCACGGGTGCCTCTCAAGACTTGGCCGTGGCTGCTAACTCATCACTATTCACTGAGAGTGAAGTCATGGCTATTCATGGTGCGCTTTGGGTAGGAGGAATGCCCCTATTTCCTGAGCTCCAGAAGAAGGTGAGCAACAACTTTTCGCAGTTGGGGGTAACCTATCTACAGTCTGGAAGTAAGTACGAGCCAAACCTCAGCTCGGTCATAGATCTAGATCATACGGTGGGGCGGTATGATCAGCGTCTCTTCCAAGAGCAGATCAATGCCAATGCGCACACGACGTTCTTAGAGCTTGAAGAAGGGAATCCATCGATCCCTTCGCTTATCTCAGATATTCCGCTGAAGGTAAAGTACTTCTCTGGGATCTTAGACTTGGTGCGACCCAGCGAACTGGGGAGTACAATGTATGTCTTATCTAACCCCGAGACCTATGAGCTGATCCCTTACCAGTCGACCTATCTGAATGTAATGCTCCCTCGCTATGAGAGTCAGCAGGCCTTCGTATATATTGACGCTGGTTCTTACAAGATCTTTGAGGAGGAAGGCCGTTCAATGACCAGGTGGTATGCGCGTATGCAGGAAACTGGGCTATGGACTTTCCAAAGCCTTAAGTCTTCGAAGTATCTGTGCCGAGACTTTGTGCTGCGAACGGAGCAGGAAGATACAGGTAATTTGCGCTTCTGGGGGCTTAACCCTATAGTTTCTACTGGTGCAAAGAGCTGGGTTTCTTTGGCAAATCTCCTCATACGTAAGAGCTGATAATTCACTCCTAAATAGTGCTTCACCCCCCTATTGCTATGCTTGCTGTAGGGGGGTGAAGTGTATCTAATAGCAGAGGGAGAGTGGGTGTTGGTATTGCCTTGGCGGCACAGCGAATGCGGCGGCTCGGGAGGAAGCCGCGGCATTGTCGTATCTTTGATAAGATTATTACATTTGGATAAGTAGCCTCCGTGCCGAAGCTAAGCCCAGTAAAAGCCCTCGGTGCGTGAGCCCTAAGATGCATAGATGAAAGATATATTCATGTTGATCCGCCGCTTCATCGCTCCTTATTATAAGGGGTACTTGAGCCTTGCGGTGCTCTTCAACATCCTGAGCGCTCTGCTCAATCTGGTGGCCTTCGCCCTTGTGATGCCCATCCTCAATATCCTCTTCCAGATCGAGGAGCGGGTGACGACTTATATCCCCTTCAGCTCGCTTGACCTCACCACCCAAACGGGTTGGTCGCAGATGAAGGAGGTGGTGACGAATAACTTCGGCTACTTCGTCTCGCGGCTCATCGAGACTGAGGGAGCCTCCTACACACTCATCATCCTCGGCATCTATCTGGTGCTGATGACGCTCCTGAAGGTCGGTGCTACCTACCTCGGGGGCTTCTTCCTCGTGCCTATCCGTACGGGAGTCGTCCGTGACCTGCGTAATCAGCTCAATGCAAAGATCCTTGCTCTGCCGCTGGGCTTCTTCAGCGAAGAGCGCAAGGGCGACGTGCTGGCCCGTATCACGGGGGACGTCGGGGAGGTAGAGAACTCCGTGATGAGTTCGCTTGATCTCCTTCTGAAGAACCCTATCCTCATCTTCGTCTACCTCGGCTCGATGCTCGTCATCAGCTGGCAGCTCACCCTCTTCGTCTTCCTTGTCCTGCCCATCGCAGGCTTCGTCATGGGGCGCGTAGGGAAGTCGCTCAAGCGCACCAGCCTCGAGGCGCAGAACCAGTGGGGGCAGCTCATCAGTCAGGTCGAGGAGACACTCGGCGGGCTGCGTATCGTCAAGGCCTTCACCGCGGAGGAGTTCGTCGATAAGCGCTTCCGTGACTCCAACGAGGAGTACCGCCAGACGGTCATCGGTGTGAACCGCCGTCAGCTCCTGGCGCACCCCGTGAGTGAACTCCTCGGTACAGCGACCATCGCTATCGTGCTGTGGTATGGCGGCTCGCTCATCCTCAATCGTGATAGCAGCATCGATGCCTCGACCTTCATCTACTATCTCGTCATCTTCTACAGCCTCATCAACCCGCTGAAGGACCTCAGCAAGGGTGCCTATGCTATACGCCGTGGTATGGGCTCGATGGAGCGTGTCGACCGCATCCTCCAGGCCGAGAGCACGATCACAGACCCTGCCGAGCCTAAGCCCGTCGTCTTCAACGAGGCGATCCGCCTGGAGAAGGTCTCCTTCCGCTATGCTGAGGAGTGGGTACTACGTGACGTAGATCTGACGATCCGCAAGGGGCAGACCGTCGCACTCGTCGGGCATTCGGGCTCGGGGAAGAGCACGCTGGTAGACCTTATCCCACGCTTCTACGACGTCGTCGAGGGGCGCATCACCATCGATGGCACAGATATCCGTGAGGTCGCAGTAGCAGATCTGCGACGCCTCATGGGGAATGTCAATCAGGAGCCCATCCTCTTCAATGCCTCGGTCTTTGAGAATATCGCCTTCGGTGTCGAGGGTGCTACCCTCGAGAAGGTGCGTCAGGCTGCCGAGGTCGCGCACGCCGATGAGTTCATCAATGAGATGCCCGCAGGCTACGATACGAATATCGGGGACCGCGGGGGCAAGCTCTCCGGTGGCCAGCGCCAGCGCCTCTCTATCGCCCGTGCCGTCTATAAGAATCCCCCGATCCTCATCCTCGACGAAGCCACTTCGGCCCTCGATACCAAGAGCGAGCGCCTTGTGCAGAGTGCCTTGGATCACCTCATGGAGGGCCGTACGACCATCGTCATCGCCCACCGCCTCTCGACGATCATCCATGCCGACGTCATCTGCGTCGTCGATGACGGGCGTATCGTCGAGCAGGGTACGCACGACGAGCTCCTTGCACTCGGCGGACACTACGCCAAGCTGCATGCTATCCAAGTCAAATCCTAAGCGGACACAGAGATGAAGCGTAATCCTGTCAAGTACAACTATACCGATACCTTCCGTGCGGCCCTCGAGCTCGCTGCCGAGCACGCCAAGGAGCTGCGCTGTGGCGAGATCACGAATGACCTCCTCCTGTGGGGCGTGCTCAGCGAAGGCACCAGCGCCGCTATCCGCTTCCTGATGGATCGTAATATCTCCGTGAAGGAGGTGCTGCGCGAGGTGGACGAGCATATCCAGCCGGACGATAAGGAAGACCCCGCACACGTCTTCTACAGCATCGAAGCGCATAGCACGCTGGCGCGTGCGGCACAGATCTCCACGCTCCTCGGGGCGCAGGCCATCAGTGCGCTGCACCTCCTCTATAGCCTATACTTCTGTTCGCCCCCGACGCTCCTCACGCATTACCTCGTAGCCCACCGCATCAACGAGCATACCGACCCCCAGCTCCATCGCGTCGCTATGCTCCTTGAGGGCAGTAAGACTACCGCTGAGGAGAGCGCTCCAAAGCTCGTAGAGCCCAAGCCAAGCCAGCCCGCCTCGGATAAACCTTCAGCGCAGGCCCAGGCGATCGTCTTGTCCCAAGACCGCGTCCGCCGTATCCCCATTCGCATAGATCTGGCGCATATGAAGGGCTCTGGGCTCGGTGGTGATGGTGAACTGCCACCCAGCGACGAACTCCTGCAGGCACTCGCCGAGAGTATCAGCACGCAGGTCGACCGCATGCTCGGTAAGCTCCCCGAGGGCGAAGAAGCCCCGAAGGATGGGAGCTTCCCCTACGCTGACTTCGGTCGCCGTGTGACGAGCACTACCCCCGCGACCCCAGAGGGTAAGGTGGAGCCGATGCCCTATGATGATGAAGCGCGTGACCTCATACAGATACTCTCGCGTGAGAGCTACCCCTCGGTCGTCTTGGTGCATGAGCTCCATGACAGCCCCGAGCCGATCATCAAGGCGCTTGTTCGTCACATGGATCGCCGTGCTGAGCTGGATGCTAAGGGTGGCAGTGCGAGTGTAGCTGATAAGCTGAGTGCCACGCCACAGGGCTTCCGCTACCAGTCGGTGCTGGAGCTTGACCCGCTGCGCTTAGCCTCTGCAAGCCAGATGATGGGTGGGGCAGAGCAGTACCTGCAGTCACTCTTTGAGCGACTCAAGGCCGATCCATCAGTGCTCCTCTATATCGGTGACCTCAGCCTCCTGAAGCCCCTCGGTCGTACGGGTGGCGAAGTCTTGGAGGCTCTCTTCGTGGGCCTTGCTCGGCGCCGTATGCAGTGTATCGCCCACGCTACTCCCGCCACCTACAGCCAGTCTGTCGAGCGCAGCGAAGCCGCTTTGCTCAGCACGGCGAAGTACATCATCAAGCCCCTCGAGGGCGAGGCACTCCGTAAGGCCTTCGAGCGTCGCCGTGCCTTCCTCGCGGATTACCACTCGGTGAGCTATCAGACGCCCTACGAGGAACTGCTGGCACTCGCTCAGCGCTACTTCCCGCAGGAGCCTGCGCTCTACGCCCTCGGTGAGATCCTCGATGCCGCTGCCAGCGAGACCCGACGTCGCCTGCATCGCCACTTCTACGGCACGACAAGCGGCACACGAAGCAAGGGTACCGTCGGCCGTGACGACCTCTTGCAGGGCCTGGCTCGTCGCCTCAATATCCCCGTGGAGCAGATCGAGGACAAGACCGAGCTCCAGCGCCTGCGTGAGCTCCCCGCGAAGCTCCGCAGCCGTATCGTCGGGCAGGATAATGCCGTGGCAGTCGTCAGCCGTGCCGTACAGCGTGCCCGTCTCGGGCTGCGTGACGGACAGCATCCCATTGCTTCCTTCCTCTTCCTTGGCCCGACGGGCGTAGGGAAGACCTATCTGGCGAAGGCACTCGCGGGGGAAGTCTTCGGCAGTGAAGAGGCACTGGTGCGTATCGATATGAGTGAGTTCGCCGAGCGTCATAGCGTCTCCCGACTCATCGGCCCTCCTCCTGGCTACATCGGCTATGGCAATGGTGGCGAACTCACGGAGCCCGTGCGTACTCGCCCCCATCGCTTGGTCCTCCTTGACGAGATCGAGAAGGCCCATCCCGATATCTATAATCTCCTCCTGCAGGTCCTCGACGATGGCCGTCTGACGGACTCGGAGGGGCGTACGGCGGACTTCCGCAATACGATCATCATCATGACAAGCAATGTCGGTTCGCGCGAAGCGAAGGACTTTGCCCGCTCCGTCGGCTTCTCTGGCCTCAGCAATGGGCAGGAGCGTAGCGAAGGCATTGTCCGCAAGGCACTGGAGCGCACCTTCAGCCCCGAGTTCTTGGGGCGTCTGGATGGTACGGTCGCCTTTGAGAGCCTCTCAGATGAGTCGCTCCTGCAGATCGTCTCGCTGGAGCTGAAGCCTATCGTAGAGCGCCTCGCAGCCTCGGGTTATGGCCTGACGCTCACTGAGGAAGCCAAGCGCTTCGTCGGTATCGATGAGGCGCATCGCAGCCTCGGAGCCCGCCTCGTGCGCCGTCGTCTGCAGCAGCTCGTGGAGGACCCCTGCGTCGAGCACATCCTCGAGGAGAAGCTCCATACGGGTGAGACCTTCGTCGTCAGCCTCGGGAAGGACGGCGAGCTCGTCTATACGATCCAGTCCAGCCGTACTGCCGATAGCCCGACGCAAGCAAAGAAAGCCCCTGCTACCCTGAAGTCAAAGAAATCTTGACGATGCCCCAACCACTTGTCACTGAAGAGGAGCTCCAGCGTGCGCTGGCTGACCCGGAGCGCCGGCGAAGCGCCTTCACCACGGTCGTGCACCTCTACTCGCAGCAGATCTACTGGCAGATACGCCGTATGGTCTACAACCACGACGACACCGACGACCTCGTGCAGAACGTCTTCATCAAGGCCTGGGAGGCTATCGAAGGCTTCCGTGGCGAGGCGAAGGTCTCCACGTGGCTCTACCGAATCGCCCTCTATGAGGCCCTGAACTTCCTCAAGAAGCGTCGCCACGAAGAGGAGAATGTCATCTCCCCCTCGGAGGAGGGTGACTCGCTCTACCTGCTGGATCGCCTCACGGCCGACGAGTACTTCGATGCCGATGAGGCAGAGGTGCGCCTGCAGAAGGCTATATTGAGCCTACCTGCCAAGCAGCAGTTGGTCTTCCGCCTCCGCTACTACGACGAGATGCCCTATGACCAGATGGCTGCACTTACCGGCACGTCTGAGGGCGCACTCAAGGCCTCCTACCACCACGCGATGAAGAAGGTAACAGAAGAACTTCAGCGCAGCGAATAAACCTTTTCCCCTACGAGTTGTCACACAGAGTGAAGCCCCGATAAGGGCGCATATATTTAGAGATGAATAAGCAACCCAACCTACCTACTCCCGCCGAGAGTCGTGGGTACTATAGCGTCCCCGAGGGCTACTTCGATAGCCTCGAGGAGCGTATCATGGCGAATATCCCTGAGGAGACCCCCGAGGAAGTCGCCGAAGCTCCCCGTGTCAGCCTATGGACGCGCCTGCGCCCCATCGCTTATCTGGCGGCGATGTTCGTCGCGATGAACCTCATCTTCCGTGCCTTCGCACCGAAGACTGCCGAGGATAAGTCCGTCGCTACGGCCCAGACAGAGGTCAGTAGCGAAGACGAGTATGCCAACTACTACGCCGACTACGGTGAGCGCATGACGGCCGTAGCAGGCTATGACTCCTACTACAATTCGCTCCTCTCTGACCTCGGGACGATGACGAATACCTCCTTTACGACCACACGCTAACCCCTACGAAGACAATGAAGCGAATCCTTTATATCCTTTGCTCCATCCTCCTCCTGACGGGTGGACTATCAGCACAAGCCCATAATATCCTCCTGACGGGTGGACTGTCCGCACAAGCCAAGAAGAAGGGCGCCGACCATCATAAGGATATGCGCGAGAAGGTGCGTGCTGAGAAGCGTGCCTTCCTGATGCGTGAGCTCTCCCTCACCGCTGGCGAAGTCGATGCACTGATGCCCGTGCTAAACGAACTTGACGATAAGCGCTTCGCTCTATGGCGCTCGACCGAAACCCTCGGCCGCCGTGTACGTCAGGGCGACAAGACGCTGACCGAAGCCGAGCTGAATACCCACCTCGAGCAGATGCTGGACTTCCACGTCCGCGAAGCCGAGCTGGAGCGCACCTATTATCTGCGCTGTCGCTCCACGCTTCCCGCTGACAAGCTCGTACGCCTGCCGATGGTCTGCAAGGACTTTGCCCGCCGCTTCTTCGAGCGTCACAAGCGATAGCACCCGCCTCGCTCCCTCCTTATTTTCATAGAGAAGTTGGCACCCATCTGCGGGTGCCAACTTTTTTTGTGGCCGTGTGCAAGCTGTGCACCTCCCTCATAGGGTGGTGCGAACCTATATGAGACTGTTGCGGCAGAGTCCTGCCCGCTATTTATTCAGCTAAGGTATCGCACGCCCAGCTCCCCGATATGCCTCTCCGACGTGATAAGCAAGCCCTTCGCCTTATCGCGCGTATTCCTCTTATCCAGCGGAGGGAAAAGTGTCCTTCTCGTGAAGGAAAAAGCGCCGTCACGTAGTGGTTTTTCCGCATCTACGTACGTAGTCTTAAAGACCAGGCACGTCAGTCCAAATATCCACGCACGTAGATTTATCGTCCACGTACGTAGTCCAAACTTATCTGCCACTCGTCCACAACTTTTATCCCTACGCGGAGCAACAACCTAATATAAGTCACTTCACAAAGCTATATAGCTTGCTGCGCCATCCTATATAGGTCGGTGATGCGACCAATATAGGTTCGCTCACTGACCTATATAGGTTCACACCACCCACCACTATTGGTTAGTATCCGCTCCTTGCAAAGTGGCTGATGCTGAGGAGATCTACTTATTCTATTCTTTTTCTAAATTTGTAGTACACACACGCCCCTCATGAGGGCGCACGCATGACAAATATCTTCCCGAATCAAGGGCCTTATGAAGAAGCACATCCCAGAGGCTACGCGCCTCCTTATCGTTGCCCTCCTCTTTGGTATTCGCCTGAGTGGAGCGGCTCAGCAGCCCACGACAGATAGTATCGCGACCCCCGACAACGAGCTCGAGGGCGTCAGCGTCATCGGCTATCGCAAGATCAATACGGGCAATATCCACAAGCAGATCTTTGAGCTTGAGGCGAAGGGCGTGCCGAAGGGTGCCTCCGCTGACCGTGCGCTACGCTATGTGCCTGGACTCCTTATGGGGAGCGCGGGCTACAGTATCTTGGGTAGCGAGCAGGTCGCTCAGGTGCTGATAGATGGAGCGCCTGCCAGCCCCGAAGAGCTGGCAAGCCTCCCTGCGCAGTCGATCTGGCGCATCGAGGTCCTGCGGGGCGGCGTCGATGGCGACCGCATCAATATACGTAGGCTACGCAGTCTCACGCGGGAGTTCAAGGGACGCATTGACCTTGGGCTAAGTCAGCCCGCCCGCTACTCGGCGAGTGCCAACCTTACCCTACAGACCCCGACGACCGTGCTGACCTTCGTCCCCTCGGCGCTATGGAGTCGGCAGGAGATCTCCTCACAGCTTGACCGCAAGAGTGCGGGGGTGGCACACGGCTGGCATCATCAGACGACGACTAAGACCAAGCAGGCAAGCTCGCTTCTGCGCTTTGACTTCTTCCCCAGCAAGCACTGGGATAATACGCTCGTCGCGATGTATTCGCGCAATGGACATGATGGCTTCAGCGAGTCCACCCAAGATGCCCTTCCCTCTCAGCGGCTGGATGAGACGGGCTATATGCAGGTCTTGCAGGGGCATCTGGCGAGCCGCTATAAGTGGGGCGAGAGCTTCCTTCGTCTGCGTGGGCATCTGGCGAGTGAGTGGGATCGCCAAGAGCTGAGCCTCCAGACCGCTACGCACGCGGCGGAGAATACCTATCGGAGTCTCACGGGCGACCTGACCTATCAGACGAAGCTCGAGGGGCGTGCGGTTCGGCATAAGCTGAATACCAGCTACGCCCTGACGCACCGTGAGACCCGCTCGAGCTATAGCCCCCAGCGCTATAAGAGCCTGATCCATGCCCTCAAGCTGGGCGATGAGGTCAGCTGGGGCGAGCAGTGGGGTGGGGACTTCCTGCTGGATATGCAGTACGATGAGCAGCGCCTTTCCACACTGACGCGCCGCGCTTGGTACGTCCTTCCCTATGCCAGCCTCTATTATAGTGGAGCGCGTGATGCTGTCGAGCTGAGCTATGACCTCAGCGTCTCTCGCCCCACGGGGGAGATCGTAGACCCCACACGCTACTATACCTCCGATACCGAATACACCGAGGGGAATGCGAGCATCGCCAATGAGCGCACCCATACGCTCGCACTCCGCTACCAGCGTCAGGTCAAGCAGACCTTCCTCTCGACGGCCTTCACCTACACTCGGACGCTGGACGCTATCGGGCGTATCCATGCGCTTGCTGATCCTCAGCTGGAGACTTGGGCGAACGTAGGGCGAAGCACCGCCTACGCCCTCTCACTGGGTGTGAATAGCTCCTTCTTCAAGCATAAGATGAATCTGAACCTCGGGACGGCCCTCGGCTATGTCACGAAGGAGATAGCACCCGAGCATCGCCTCACCGCCCTGAGCGCTGGCGGGAGTGGGCTCTTCTATCGGGGTACGCTCAACCTCAGCTACACGACGAGCCGAGACTGGACGTACACCATCTATGCGCAGTGGTCGGGTAGGGAGCTGACCTTCTCCTACCAGCGTGACCACCTGCCCTACGTGTACTTCGAGGTGAATAAGAGCTTCCTCGACGACCGCCTCTCCCTCACACTCTCCCTCCTCAATCCCTGGGGGACGATGCGTACCGATACCCGCTACTTCTTCCGTGATGTCACGCAGACCCGCTGGGTGACGAATAATCATAGTAGCGGCGTGCGTCTGGGGCTGACCTATAGCTTTGGGAAGCGCTTCCGTACCCGACAGGGCAACGAGACCATCGAGCAGACCGACCGTAAGGGGAAGTAAATCCGCAAACTCCCTCACAAAGCGGTCCCGTGAGCTGTCGGAGGTGATGCGAGTGACGAGGGATATACCTTGAGTAAAAGCCCCACGTTATTAAGGTGAATGCACCCAACACCTGAGGCTCGGAAGGGCAGAAAGTAGGTCGGGGACTGCACATATACTGCGCGCTTGTGCAGTGTTGGCGTTTGTAACTATTTGGTTATCTTTGCATTTGTCGCATAGTGTATGCTTTGCATCCGTGCACACCGACGGGAGGCGCGCTCCCGCCAGGTATTATCATTAATGTAGTATCAAAAGCTGGTATGACAAGAAAAAGAATGCGACTGTTATGCGCATCTCTGTGTCTGGCTGCCACGACACTCCCTGCCTGGGCTGCAACGCCCCCCTCAGGGAAGGCTCAGACACCAAAGAAGGAGACACGCACGACAGCCGGTCAGCAGGCAAGCACCACTGGTGAACACCTGCTCCTGGCCGACCGACTCGAGATCAAGAATCGTCTCTCCAAGGAGAAGCAGCGTCGCGAGGCTGATCTGAAAGCTAAGAAGCAAAACGAAGATCTCGAGGCACCGGCCTCCGAGCTCTACGGCGAAGAGTCCTGGGGAAGTCACGTAAACCCCTTCGCAGGTATGTCGGTCAACATCCCCGACCGCCAAGACATCGACCTGCAGGAGTTCGTGATGCCCATCGCCACCCGCCAAATCACCTCGAACTACGGCTATCGCCATAGCTTCGGGCGTATGCACTACGGGACGGACCTCAAGCTGAGCCACGGGGACACGGTACGTGCAGCCTTCTCCGGGAAGGTGCGTATCAAGTCCTACGAAGGTGGGGGCTACGGCAACTACGTCGTCATCCGCCACCCCAATGGTCTGGAGACGGTCTACGGCCATATGAGCCGCTCCATCGTCCGCGAAGGGACGGTCGTCCGCGCTGGTGACCCCATCGGTCTCGGCGGTAGCACGGGCCGCTCTACTGGGCCCCACCTCCACTTCGAAGCACGCTTTATGGGTATCCCCATCGACCCATCGGACCTCTTCGACTTCCAGGCAGGTGTCCCACGCTATGACGTCTTCGCCTTCGTCAAGGGTGCCTATCGCACGCCCCGCTCTTTCGCAGTAGCTAAGGCAGCTGCCAAGCCAAAGAAGAGTGGCGAGTCGAACGAAGAGCAGTTCAAGACGCACCGCATCAAGAAGGGCGAGACCGTCCGCGCTATCGCAGCTCAGTATGGCGTCTCGGTAAGCAAGCTCTGCCGCACCAACGGCATCTCCGCCCGCGCCAAGCTCTCCACAGGGCGTACCCTCCGCATCCCGAGCTAAAGCCTACCGCACCGTCGTAAGCTATGCTCGCCGACACACTACAAGGCCTCACCGCTTAGAGCCCCTGGCTCTGGGCAGTGAGGCCTTGCCTTTTTCCGTATCTTTGCTCATAGGGAAGAGGCCTCAGCGCCCCGCCCCTCTGCTTCGATCTCCTCAGGATCACATCCCTCTTACGACAATATTTATAGTCTCCGAATGATTACTCTCTTTAGGAAGCACAGCTCCCCCGTGCTTTATGTCGTGGAGAGCACGGCGCCCTTGGCTGCCGAAGCCCTCGATCGCCTCACCTGGCTCTTTGGTGGGGCTACTTTGCTTGATACCCCCGCCCTCAAGGGCTTCTTCGTCGGGACGCGCCGCGAGCTCGTCACGCCCTGGAGCACCAATGCGGTGGAGATCGTGCGCAATATGAACATCCCCACGGTCACGCGTATCGAGGAGTTCAGCGAGGTCTCGGGGCCCGATGCATCCTTCGACCCCATGCTGCAGGCCCTCTATGAGGGGATCGATGCTACGGTCTTCGACACGCACATCACGGCAGCGCCTATCGAGTATATCACGGACGTGCGGGCCTACAATGACGCCCACGGTCTGGCTCTCAGCGATGAGGAGATCTCCTACCTCGAGGGGCTCAGCGAGCGTCTCGGGCGTCCGCTCACCGACAGCGAGCTCTTCGGCTTCTCGCAGGTCAATAGCGAGCACTGCCGTCACAAGATCTTCGGTGGTACCTTCGTCCTCAACGGGGAGGAAGAAGAGCGTAGCCTCTTCTCGATGATCAAGGACACGAGCGCCGCTAACCCCAATCACTTAGTCTCGGCTTATAAGGACAATGTGGCCTTCATCGATGGCCCCAGCGACCTTGAGCAGTTCGCTCCCGCCACGGGTGATAAGCCCGACTTCTTCGTCCGTAAGTCCATTGACAGCGTGCTGAGCCTCAAGGCTGAGACGCACAACTTCCCCACGACCGTCGAGCCCTTCAACGGCGCTGCTACCGGTACCGGTGGTGAGATCCGTGACCGTATGGCTGGTGGTCGTGCCAGCGTGCCTCTGGCTGGGACGGCCGTCTATATGACGAGCTATCCCCGCACGGCAGCCGATCGCCCTTGGGAGCAGTACAGCGCTGCCCGCCCTTGGCTCTACCAGACGCCCCGTCAGATCCTCACGAAGGCATCCAATGGTGCGAGCGACTTCGGGAATAAGTTCGGTCAGCCACTCATCTGTGGCTCGGTGCTGACCTTCGAGCACGAAGGTAAGGCCGACGAACCTACCTACGGCTTCGACAAGGTCATCATGCTCGCTGGTGGTGTCGGCTATGCCCGCCGCAGCGATGCACAGAAGGGCACTCCCGAGCCTGGTGAAGAGGTCGTCCTGCTCGGTGGTGACAACTACCGCATCGGTATGGGCGGTGGTGCCGTCAGCTCTGTGAACACGGGGCAGTATGCCGGTGCTATCGAGCTCAACGCCGTACAGCGCTCCAACCCCGAGATGCAGAAGCGCGTCGAGAACGTCATCCGCACGCTCTCGGAGAGTGAAGACAATCCCATCATCTCCATCCACGACCACGGGGCAGGGGGGCACCTGAATTGCCTCTCCGAGCTCGTCGAGACGACGGGTGGACACTTCGACCTCAGCGCCTTCCCCATCGGTGATGAGACCCTTTCGTCGAAGGAAATCATCGGCAACGAGAGCCAGGAGCGTATGGGCCTTCTGGTCAAGGGCGACGCCGTAGAGCGCATCGCCCGTATCGCCGAGCGTGAGCGCGCTCCGATGTACGTCGTCGGTCGCACCACGGACGATATGCACCTGACCTTCGAAGAGGCCGGTGGTGATAAGCCCATTGACCTGGCGCTGTCGGATATGTTCGGCTCGGCGCCCAAGACCTACATGGTCGACAAGCATATCGACAAGACTTATCCCGCCCTCAGCTATGACGCTGCCCGAGTCGAGCACTACCTCGATGAGGTGCTGCAGCAGGAGGGGGTCGCTTGTAAGGACTGGCTGACGAACAAGGTTGACCGCTCCGTCACGGGCCGTGTAGCTCGCCAGCAGTGTCAGGGTGAGATCCAGCTGCCCTTGAGCGACTGCGGTGCTATGGCAGTTGACTTCCGCGGTCGTGCAGGTATCGCTACCTCTATCGGTCACGCTCCCGTAGCGGCACTGGTAGACCCCGTAGCTGGTAGCCAGCTTGCCATCGCTGAGGCGCTGACGAATATTGTCTTTGCCCCCCTTACCTATGGCCTCGAGGGTGTTTCACTCAGTGCCAACTGGATGTGGCCCTGCCGCAATGAGGGCGAAGATGCTCGTCTCTACGACGCGGTAGAGGCTGCTTCTGACCTCGCGATCTCACTCGGCATCAATATCCCCACGGGTAAAGACTCGCTCTCTATGACGCAGAAGTACCCCAACGGCGAGAAGGTCCTGAGTCCAGGCACCGTCATCATCAGCGCTATCGGTGAGGTCTCTGACGTGAAGAAGATCCTCTCACCTGTACTCGTCGCGAATCCCGCATACCCTGTCTATCATATCGACTTCAGCTTCTCTCCGCTGGCGCTCGGTGGCTCAGCCTTCGCGCAGGCCCTCGGTCAGCTCGGTGACGAGACGCCCCGTATCGAGGAGCCTGAGTACTTCCGCGAAGCCTTCACTGCTGTGCAGGAGCTCATCCAGCGCGGTGTGCTGACGGCTGGTCACGATATCTCGGGCGGTGGCCTCATCACGGCGCTGCTGGAGATGTGCTTCCCCTCTACGAAGGGCGGGCTGTCGGTCGACCTCACGGCCTTCCCCGAGGACGATATCGTCAAGCTCCTCTTCGCCGAGAACCCCGGTGTGCTCGTGCAGACCTCACATCCCGAAGTCCTCGAAGAAGTGCTGCGTGATGCCAGCATCGGCTTCGCTCGCATCGCTACGCCTACGGCCGACGGGCGCACGCTCTCGGTAAGCTACGGCAAGAAGTCCACGCTCACGCTCGACATCGATGCCAAGCGCGACCTCTGGTACCGCTCCTCTTACCTGATGGACAAGTATCAGAGCGGCGAAGAGCTGGCTAAGGCTCGCTACGAAGGCTATAAGAATCAGCCCCTCCGCCTCACGGCTCCTAAGGGCTTCACGGGTAAGCTCGCTGATCTCGGTCTCGATCCCGATCGCACAGCGAAGGCGCCTGTCCGTGCTGCCATCCTCCGTGACAAGGGGACGAATGGTGAGCGTGAGATGGCTTATGCCCTCTATCTCGCAGGCTTTGACGTCAAGGACGTGCATCTGACCGACCTCATCTCGGGTCGTGAGACGCTCGATGATGTACAGCTCATCGTCTTCTGCGGTGGCTTCTCGAACTCCGACGTCCTCGGCTCGGCTAAGGGCTGGGCAGCAGGTATCCTCTTCAACGAGCAGGCGAAGGCTACGCTCGACCGCTTCTACGCTCGCCCCGACACGCTGAGCCTCGGTATCTGTAATGGCTGTCAGCTGATGGCCGAGCTGGAGCTCCTCTATCCTGAGCACGAGCTGAAGCATAAGATGGCGCACAACGACTCGCACAAGTTCGAGAGCTCGTTCGTCAGCCTCACGATCCCCGAGAACCACTCGGTGATGCTCCGTGATCTGGCTGGTGCGTCACTCGGTGTGTGGGTAGCTCACGGCGAAGGGAAGTTCGACCTCCCCTACGACAGCGACCGCTACCACGTCATCGCACGCTACGCCTATGATGCGTACCCCGCGAACCCCAACGGCTCGCCTGACGCTATCGCAGGGCTTTGCAGTGCTGATGGCCGTCATCTGGCTCTCATGCCTCACCCCGAGCGTGCGATCTTCCCCTGGCAGTGCGCTTACTACCCCGAGGTTGACCGCCGTGAGCACGAGGTGACTCCATGGATGAAGGCCTTCCGCAATGCCTACGATTGGTGCTGTGAGCACAGCCGTTAGGCTACGGTAGCTACCAAATGATCGAGCCCCGATCTCCTATGTGGGAGGTCGGGGCTCGGTCGTTTAGCGGGACTTGCTCGGCCTTAGAGCGTGTAGTCGAGGCCGATGGAGAAGATCTGATTCTTGCGGGTGTAGACCTCACTACCAGGGAGTGCGATGCCAAGGGCAGGCTGAGCAGCGTAGGTGCTGATGGCCTTCTTGTGATCGCCGTAGCTGGAGATCATATAGGCGAGGTTCAGCTGGGCTTCCTTCGTGAGGTGCAGGCCGACGCCGAGGCCGTAGGACGTGGAGCTCATGTCGAAGTGGATGTTGCTCTGATAAGCATCGCTCACCCCTTTGCGCGTGATCTGCACACCGCCGCTGACGTCGAGCCAGTCGAGGGCGTTCCACTCGAGGCCGAAGAGATATTCGTTTGTGTTGCCCTTGAGGGTCTTCTGCTTGTCGCCAGCCATGTTCGCAGACTTCTCGAAGAAGTGATTGTAGCTGACTGCAGCCGTCAGCGTGGGGAGGATGCGGTACGAAGCACCGACACCGAGTACAGCGGGTAGATCGTTGGCGACCTTAGCACCATCGGCGAACTGCTCCATGCCGGAATCATTGGCCTCAGTCGTGTTCTTCACGCGGATAGCGGTGCGGAACTCATAGCGTGCCCCTACGTTCAGCCCTTCGTAGTTGAAGTTCAGCCCGACGATAGGCGCCAGACCGATACCCGTCTGCTTGACCTCGATGCGCTTGTCGAGGGTGTTCTTTGCTAGAAGGCCAGGGACGGCGAGGACAGGCTGTACCTGTTGCTTGAGAGCGTCGGGCAGGTTGTTGACGATAGGCTCAGCTGCCTTAGCTCCCGCAGCGATCACACCGAAGTAGGTGGGGGCGTGGTGCATGGCGCCATCAGCACCGCTGACCTGGATATTGCGGATGTAGCCCGTGTAGGTGTTGTAGGCATAGCTCAGACGCGCACCGAGGTAGGCACTCAGGTGCTGGTTGATCTTGTAGCTTGCACCAGCCTGCAGGCCGAAGACGTACTGGAGTCCCTCGAGCTTGCTGTCTACGGAGTACTTGTTAGCCGCCTTGATCGGGTCGATGAGCTTAGCGAAGCCAGCTTGAGCTGCTGGGGGGAGTGCCCCTGCGGGGAGGGTAGCGATCATGGCGGTAGCCTTCTGAGCGATGGCCTGCGTGATCGTGGGGACGAGTGCTACGTTCGCCTCGAACTGAGGGAGACCGCTTGTGAAGCTGGCCTTACCACCACCGCCGAAGACGCCTACGACAGCTGAGAATGCCCAGTCACCCTTCTTATACGAAGCCATGAGCGTGGGGACGATGGGCGCAGTGGCCTTCCCCTCAAAGCGCTTAGTAGTAGTGCCTGCCGTAGAGTAAGCGAATGGGGCGAAGGTAGCGTCGATGTCACGGCTCTGGAGTACGGTCTGGCTGTTGACCGAGAAGCGCCAGCCGTCGGGTGTGAAGACAAGACCTGCGGGATTGTAGTAGGTCGCGTCGATAGCGAGTGAGGCATTACGTGCGAGGCTACGCAGGTAGAGGGCGTGGAGGCTGGTATTGTTCAGCAGACCCCCAGCGTGTGCTGCGGGGGCGGCGGTGAGGGCGATGAGGCCCAGGAGTAGCGTTTTCTTCATTGCTATATAGGATGATTTGTCGCCCCGTAGTGGGGCGCTTGCCTTATGGGAGGCAGGACAAAGATAGAGAAATATGCACACTTCGCTCAGATGTGTGCGTGTCCCTCCGTGTATTCATAGTAGCAAGGCAAAGAAAAAAGGCTCCCGTAGTGCGCACTACGGGAGCCCTCTAAGGGGTAGGTCAGTGACCTAAATGCAAGAGGCTTGGCTTAGTACTCGTCAGAGACACTCAGCTTAGCACGGCCCTTGGCACGGCGAGCAGCCAGTACGCGACGACCGTTAGCCGTAGCCATACGTGCACGGAAACCGTGCTTGTTCTTTCTCTTGCGGTTCGATGGTTGGAACGTTCTTTTCATCTCGTTTGTCTAATATATTAGTTGCTTATACTTTGCTATGTTCTGCAATTTGAGCCACAAAGATAGGGAATTTTATCCAACCATAATTCGCGGGGGGCGTCTGACCCACAATATCAGGGGGTGGTAGTGACCTATATTGGTCATCGAGTCAACCTATATCGGGGACTGTTGCCGAGAGTCCTGTTCTCTATTTGTCCTGCTAAGGCATCGCACGCCCAGCTCCCCGATACGCCTCTCCGAAGTGAGCAAGCACGCCCTTCGCCTTATCGTGAGTATTCCTCTTATTCAGCGAAGGGAAAAGTATCCTTCTCGCGAAGGAAAAAGCGCCTTCACGTAGTGGTTTTCTTCTATCTACGTACGTAGTCTTAAAGACCAGGCAGGTCAATCCAAATATCCACGTACGTAGATATTAGGACCACGTACGTAGTCCTAACTTTTCTACCACTCGTCCGCAACTTTTATCCCTACGCGGAGCAACAACCTAATAGAGGTCACTTCAAAAAGCTATATAGGTCGTCGCTGCGACCAATATAGGTCACGGCGCGGACCAATATAGCTTCGCCCGCCGACCAATATAGGTTGACTTAGGTAGGACTATGGGTACGTCGTACTCCCTCCGCTATGGCACTTGCTCTAAGAGGCGCTCGATGAGTACGGGGAAGGCGTAGCTACTGCGCTCCGTGCTCGGTATATGCTGGTAGGGAAGCTCCGTACTGAGGCCCTCAGCTTCGATGAGGAAGAGGCGAGCATAGATAGCACGGTGGGAGAGCTTGTGAGAGCACTGTGCGATGGGGGTGGAGTGGAAGGTCGGGCGCTCGAGTGCTGCGATGAGGTCACCGAAGGCGGGGAGCTTCGTCAGCTCTTCGACGGTGACACCCGTCTCTCCCGTCTCGATAAGAGGGAATTCATACAGCCCCTGCCAGATATCGCCAGCACCACGACGGCGAATGAGTAGGCCTTCGCCCCCCGATGTGTGGGGGAGGCGGATGAGGAAGTAGTCCATATGGCGGGGGAGGACCTTCGTCTTGCCCTGCTTGATGGGGAGCTGCTCCTCGATGCTGGCGCGATGGGCGAGGCAGTGCATAGCGATGGGGCACGCATCGCAGTGCGGACGACGGGGCGTACAGCAGAGGGCACCCAGCTCGATGACGGCTTGGTTGTGGCGGCTGGGATGCGCCTTGTCGAGGAGGGCCTCCGCCAGCTCCCAGTAGGAGCGTGAGCCACGTGTCGTGTCGATGGGCTCGGTAGAGCCGAAGAGGCGACTCAGCACGCGGTAGACATTACCGTCCACGGTGGGGTAAGGGAGGTTGTAGGCGAAGGAGAGGATCGCACCGCGCGTATAAGGCCCGACGCCTGGCAAGCGGCTCAGCCCCTCGGGGGTGTGGGGGATCTCTCCGCCGAAGTCCGAGACGATGATCTGTGCGGCACGCAGGAGATTGCGCCCACGGGAGTAGTAGCCGAGGCCCTGCCAGAGGAGGAGTACCTCGTCTTCGCTCGCGGCGGCTAAGTCCTGTACGGTGGGGAAGCGCTCGGTGAAGCGATGATAATAAGCCATCCCTTGGTCCACGCGCGTCTGCTGGAGGATGATCTCGGAGAGCATGACGTGGTAGGCCGATACATCTTCGCGCCAGGGGAGGGCACGGGCATGCTCGTCGTACCAGCTACCGAGGCGGCGCTGCACATCACGAAGGTCGATGCCTTCGGTGGATGGGGTGGGATGGGTCTTCTTCATCGGGCGCAAAGATACGCCATTACGCACGTAGCCCCTGCATCACTCGGGATGCAGGGGCTACGCTTATATAAATACGATTAGTGAAGTGCGGGGGATTACTTCGTCTCAGCGCGGAGGACCTCGACGGCCTTCTCGATCTGCGTGTCGACGCCCTGCAGGACCTTCGTGGGATCAAGAGGTACGACGACGTCGGGCTCCATCTGGGTGTTCTCCAGATAGCGACCATCGAAGAGACGGAAGCCTACGGCAGGGATACCGAAGTAAACGCTGGGGTCGAGGAGCGTCACCCAGTTCACGCTGGTCATCGTACCAGCTACGGGCATACCGACGACCTTACCGACCTTGAGGTGCTGATAGACCCAAGGCGTACCGTGGGCATTGCTGTAGTCAGCTTCGCAAGTGACGAGGACAGAGGGGCGATTCCAGCGGCGGGAGGACATCTCCGAGTACTGGCGGTCACGGACGACCTGGTCGGCGTAGTGCTTACCCGTGAAGAAGGCTTCGATATCCTCATGGAGACGACCACCGCCGTTGTAGCGGATGTCGATGACGATACCCTTCTTCTGGTAGTACTTGCCCATGACATCGGAGTAGACCGTGCGGAAGCTGGGGTCACCCATCGAGGGGATGTGGACGTAGCCGAGTGTGCCCTTCGATACGCGCTCTACCTCTTCGGCACGCTGCTTGACCCAGCGCTTGTAGAGGAGGTCATTGAGGGCAGAGGAGGAGATGGGGCGGATGACTTCGTCGACCTGCTCGCCTGAGGCGGTGCGGAAGGAGACGAGGAGGCGCTTGCCTACCTTATCGTTCAGCAGGGGGAAGTAGTCCTTGCCTGCCTCGAGCTTCTCGCCGTCGATAGCGGTGATGAGGCTACCCTTCTGCAGCTTCGTGTGGGAGTTGTCGAAGGGACCACCTGCCACGACTTCGTCGACGTGCAGGGCACCAGAGCCTGCTACAGGCGAGACGAAGACGCCGAGCTCAGCCGTGGGGAAGGCCGACGATGAGCTGCGAGCACCGGAGCCCGTGTGGGATACGTTCAGCTCGCCGAGGAGCTCGCTCAGCATCTCGGCGAAGTCCTGATTGTTGTCGATGTAGGGGAGGAAGGTGCGGTAGTGGTCGGTGAGCTTCTTCCAGTTCACGCCGTGCATATCCTTGCGGTAGAAGCGTGCTTCTTCTTCGCGGACGACTTCTTCGTACATGACCTCACGCTCGCGGATGCGGTCGATGCGGCGGTGGCCAGCCATCGTGATGGGCTTCGTGGCATCCGTCTTGGGATCGAGCGTCATGGGTGAAGCGCCGAGGATGAAGAGCTTCGTGCCCTTCTTGTCCGAAGCGAAGAAGGGAGAGGAGAGGTCCATCTTCTTCTGCAGCTGCGTCGTGTGCTTGCGCATATCGTAGACCCAGAGGTCTTGCCCAGCTTCGGTAGCGGAGAAGTAGAAGAGCTTCTTGTTGTCAGGCGAGAGGATGTAGTCACCGAGGCGCGAAGAGGCGGGGGTGATACGTACGGTGCGCAGGTCGAGGTTGTCCCATTCGATGACGCCGTTGGTGCTCTTAGCGGGCTGAGCCTTCTTCGTCTTCGTGGTGTCGGCCTTGGCTTGCTTCTCGGCTTCCTCGAGGAGGGCGAGGTCTTCGTCGTTCATGCGGAACTTCTCGTAAGCCGCACGATTGAGGAAGACCGCCATGATATCGTTCATAGAGCCCCACGAAGCGTGGTTGCGCATACCATACTTATCGGTAGCGTAGAGGAGGATGTTCCCATCGGTAGACCAGCGAGGGTTGCTACTGAAGTAACCGCTGTTCGTGAGGTTCTGGATGGGCTGGTCACCCTGAGCGCTGACGATACCTACGTCGGTGTAGGGCCCACGGCCACGGGAGACGTAGGAGAAGGCGATCCACTTCCCGTTGGGTGACCATACGAAGTCGGGGTCAAGCGTCTGCTTGCCGTCGGTGATCTGACGAGTCTGACGTGTCTTGAGGTTGTAGACCATGAGCTTCTCACGCTGGTAGAGGAAGGCTACCTCATTGCCATCGGGGGAGAAGGAGGGGTACATCTTCTCGCCCTTGAGCGAGGGGATGAGCTTCTCGTCGCTGATCGCCATAGCGTTGGGGAAGTTCTGATCTTCGCCACGCTCGACCTTAGCGATGTAGAGATCCCATGAGCCGTCCTTGGTGCTGGCGTAGACGATGGACTTGTTGTCCGCGCCGAAGCTGACACCGCGCTCGGCCTGTGAACCCTTCGTGATCTGACGGGTCGTGGTGTAGTCGGTAGCCGTGACGAAGACATCGCCACGCGAGAGGAAGGCGATCTGCTTGCCGTCGGGAGAGACCGCGGCAGAGCCGAGGCTACGGCTCATCGCGAGGTGTAGCTCTTCGTCGGGAGCCTGGTCCTTGGAGATGCGGATGGGTACACGCTGCTCGCTGCGACCAGGGACAAGGGTGTAGATCTCACCGGCATAGCCGAAGCAGAGCAGGCCGTCGGCTGAGCTGGAGAGGAAGCGCACGGGGTCACCCTTGAGCTGGGTGAGTGCCTTGGCTTCGGTAGCGGGGCCGGCGAGGTTGCCTTCGTAGACATTCATCGAGCCACCATTGCGCTCGCTGAGGAAGTAGAAGGACTTACCTGTGGGGGAGTAGACGGGATCGCGGTCTTCGCCATCGTGACGGGCAACGAAGCGGTAGGTCTTCTTGTCGAAGTCGTACTCGAGGAGGTCGCGTGAGGCAGAGGAGGTGTGGTGCTTACGCCACTCGTTCTCGAAGCTCTTGATCTCCTGATAGAGGATGCGTCGGCCATCACGGCTGACATTCACAGCTTCGGCGGGAGTAGCGAGGATCTGCTCGGGGCGACCACCGGTGACGGGCACGCGGTAGAGCTCAGTGAGCAGGGAGTTGGGGAAGAGGGCGGAGCTGACAGGATCTTGGATGTGTGCCTTGAAGATCAGGTAGCGGCCATCGGGAGTGAAGGCCTGGGGGATCTCACGCCCCGAGTGGGTCGTCAGCTGACGAGCCTTACCGCCACCCGCTGGCATGATGTAGATGTTGATGCCAGAGGAGTTGCGGTCGGAGGTGTAGGCGATCTGCTTGCCATCGGGTGACCAGACGGGATAGCACTCATAGGCTTCGGTCGAGGTCAGGCGACGGGCTTCACCACCCACGGTGGGTACGGTGTAGATATCGCCTTGGTACGCGAAGGCGATCGTCTTGCCATCAGGGGAGATAGCTGGATAGCGCAGCCAGAGTGGGCGTTCCTGTGCAGAGGCGGAGAGTGCCGCCGCACCGAGGAGAAGCCCACAGAGAAGGGGTTTCTTTATATCCATTGCTTATAGTGATGATTGTGTATGTGGTTCGAGACCATGTATATGCTCAAAGATACGATAAATAGAGGGAAGGCGTAAAGGAAGCGAATGTGTCCAGGACGCACATCCCAAGTGATGAGCAAAGAGCACCCTGCTGAAGCGCGTGTAGAGTGGGCTCGTGAAGGGGGTGAAAGTAACCAGTACTGGTCAGCGATCGGACCAGTACTGGTCACACCGCGGATCAGTACTGGTCACTAATGTCTACCAGTACTGGTCGATGCAGCGACCAGTACTACTTCATTTTCCCTCCTCGGTGAGCAGCGGGCAGCGAGCGTGGCGATTGGCTTGTGTGATAGTGTCCTAAGCAGTGCTGCCAAGGCATCGTGATTTCGGCTACGGAAGTAGGGGAGAGGTTATGGCTTTTCATACCGTTTGGAGGGCGCTGTTTGTCCCGCATTTGCACTGGAAAAGCGGCTTAGGTGAATGTGCGTTGCACGAATTAGGGGAAAATGTGTACTTTTGCCCGTATTTATAACGCTCGTGTGGGGGCCTTTCCTCCACCTCTAATAAGAGCTCTATTACTATAGGTGTCCGGGCTGTGGCGCTCCTTGCGATCGCAGCTCCCCGACCCAGTCCGCCCATCGCGCGCTCCACGATGAGAGCGCCCGTGAGGTGCCCGTTTAGCACTATGGGCGGATGCTTGACAGATATAAGATGAACTTACTTGAGCAGAAATTAGCATCCTTTACCGAGCCCCAGAAGGCTCAGGCTGCAGGGATTTATCCCTACTTCCGAAAGATAGAAAGCGACCAGGATACCGAGGTCGTCATCGATGGCCGTAAGGTCCTCATGTTCGGGTCGAACTCGTACCTCGGACTGACGAACCACCCCGAGATCAAGGCTGCTGCTATCGCCGCTACGGAGAAGTATGGTACGGGATGTGCAGGGAGCCGCTTCCTCAACGGTACCCTCGATACGCACCTTGAGCTGGAAAAGCAGCTGGCTGCCTTCGTCGGCAAGGAAGATGCCATCATCTTCTCCACGGGCTTCCAGGTCAACCTCGGGGTCATCTCCTGCCTCCTTGGCCGTGAAGACTATATCATCTGGGATGCACTCGATCACGCTTCGATCATCGAGGGTATCCGCCTCTCTCCCGCTAAGAGCCTCCGCTACAAGCACAATGATATGGAAGCTCTCGAGCGTCGCCTCAAGCAGTGTGACCCCGATCGCATCAAGCTCGTCGTCGTCGACGGTGTCTTCAGCATGGAGGGTGACCTGTGCAACCTCCCCGAGATCGTGCGTCTGGCGAAGAAGTACAACGCCTCGGTGATGGTCGACGAAGCTCACGGCTTCGGCGTACTCGGTGACCACGGTCGCGGTACGTGTAACCACTTCGGTCTGACCGATCAGGTCGACCTCCTTATGGGTACCTTCAGTAAGAGCTTCGCCTCTCTCGGTGGCTTCATCGCTGGTAGCAAGGTGCTCATCAACTATCTCCGCCACCACGCTCGCTCCTATATCTTCAGCGCCAGCTGTACGCCAGCCTCGACGGCTGCTGCCTCTAAGGCTCTGGAGATCATGCTTCGTGAGCCTGAGCGTGTGGAGTCGCTTCGTGAGAAGACGGCTTACTGCCTGGATCGCTTCCGTAAGCTGGGCTTCGAGATCGGTAATACCTCGACGCCTATCATCCCACTCTTTATCCGTGATAATGAGAAGACCTTCCGCGTGACGGCTATGCTCTTCGAGGAAGGTGTCTTCGTCAATCCCGTCGTGGCTCCTGCTGTCGCTCCTGGCGATACGCTGATCCGCTTCTCGCTCATGGCTACCCATACCTATGAGCAGCTTGACCGCGCTATCGAAGCGCTCGTCAAGGTCTTCAAGGCCCTGGACATTCCGCTCCATCCTCAGGCTTAGAGACAGCGCCACACGGACCAAGAAAAGATTATTACGGGTATCCTATCGAATAATAAATTCGGGGGGATACCCGTTAATCTTAGTAGATAGCTCATCTATCGACGATGTATGACTACTTCAAGCGCCCACCTAACTTCCCTCTTAGCTTTTATTGCACTTGTCCTGCTTAGCCCCAGCTGCCGAGCTGCCCACGATGGGCAGAATGGTGAGGAAGGTGATCAGGCTCGCGAGGGAGTCGTCAGCTATACCGAAGACTACTCTAAGGTCCCGCTCCCCCCACATACTTACCGCCTGACGCTCCCGCACGCCAGCCCCCTCGAGGACTACCGCGTGGAGCTGCTGCCTGCTCTGCCGAATACGGACCCGACGCACACCAGCATCGATGGGCGCTTCGTACCCAGTACCCAGGTAGATGTCTTCTCCTCCTACCGCTATCAGCATGGCGAGGGGATTATCTCGGCCTTCGACAAGCCTATCGAGGGTCTGGATCCTAAGCCCTTCCTCTATGGTGAGCCCCTCCTTCTTCCCTTCCGAGGCAATAAGGAGCTGGCCATCACGACCAATGATAGTGTGCGCGTCGTCTACCGTATCTGGCGCGCTATGGGCAAGGCGACGAAGGTCAGTCCAGACTCCGCTGCCAGTAAGCTTCCCCGTAAGCGAGGCTATACGGCCTACGTCATCACTGCTCCCGAGCGTCATAAGGGCAATAGCCCGGACTACTATATCGAGCTGATCCCGTGCATACGGAAGAAGGTCGACTGCAATATCCATGTACTGAGCGGAAAATTCGAGCTCGATATGGAAGCCGAAGGGCTGAACCTTCCCTACATCTTCAAGAGTGATGGCAAGACCATGTCCACACGTATGGGCTGCCCTGATGCTCGTATGGAAGAAAAGCTCATCCGGCATATGGGCCTCGTGGTCCTGCGTAATGCTGGCGAAGCGGTCACGGTGTATATACCCGATCGCTTCACGTTGCTCACCCGCTACTACCGTCCAGAGGGCAAGCGTGAGCTGCTGACCAGTGACAAACAGCCACAGCGCAATCTGAGTGCGCAGGTGGATGGTGATCAGAGATAATATCGTATCTTTGTAAAGGCGTTGTGCCTGACACGCGAAGATCTGTGTGCTGTGTGTCGGGCTTAAAAGGGAATCGAGTGAGAATCTCGAACAGTCCCGCTGCTGTATGTGCATCATACTGCTCCCTGCCGAGGGCTATGTCGAAGCCCTGACCACTGGAGGTTCTGTGTCTCTGGGAAGGGTGGCTGGGAGACAAGGTGCACGAGTCAGAAGACCTGCAACGCTCATTCAAAATGCTTCGAGGAAAGCTACAAGTATGGGTCTCTATGCTTGGAATTTATTCCCCAAAGAGGATGTCCGCTCTTTTGAATAAAGTGGGCAGTGGTACTTTTGCCGTAATGATTTAGTGGATATGCCTCAGGTGGCGTCCAGGACGGTGGGGAAACTCGCGGGTCAGGACTCCTGCCTGAGGCTTATTCGTTGTGATGCCGCAAGATGCTATATCTTTGTACTATAGCAGATGTCTAATAAGTAATCATCGACGTGGTAGATTCGACTTTGCCCAAGGAATTTTCGGTAGCCCTAAAGGGGGCGCTCTCCTTGTTTATCGTAGGGACGCATATCAGCTCGCTGTGCCAGCCTGATGAGGCGCTCCTGTGGCTACGTGTGTGTAATCTCCTCACACCGCTTGCCCTGGTCTTCTTCTTCTTCCTCTCGGGCTATGGGCTGATGACCCAGCTGCGTCTGCGTACCCTTCGTACACCTACTACGTCTCCAGCGACCCTATGGGCGGGCTGGCTCCCCCGAAGACTCTGGGGGCTCCTGAAGCCGTTCCTCTTCTTCTATGCTGTGGCACTCTTCTTCCTCTTTGCCGGAGAGGGATTTAATCATATTCCTCAAGCGCTGGAGCGACTTAAGTTTAACCTCTTGATTTGGAAGTTTGGCATTCCTGGCCCTGAGACGGCTGCGTGGTATCTCTTGGAATTGATACTGCTCTATGTGTTCTTCTACTTCTCCTTCCGATATGTCCGACGTTGGGGTAGGGCTGTACTCGTGCTCATCTTGCTTACGCTCCTCCTTATGTTAGCCGCATGGCAGGCCAGCTTCGGATACTACTGGCTTCGCTATCCCCTCAGCTTCTCTGTGGGCGTGGCCTATGCTATCTATGAGCGGAGTATATATAAGCAGATAAAGTCGTATCGCATCCTCTGCCTTCCTGCAGTACTACTTTTGATGGGGGTATATATATGGAGTGTGCTGACCTTCCCGAATCAGTCTATAGTGCTGATCTTCATCAGCCATCTTGCTTACTTCGCCCTGCCTGTGATGCTCACGGCTCTTAGCAAAGCTTGGGGGGCGACAGATTTATTTATGCGACGTGCGCACGGCCCCATTGGGAGTGCTCTGATGTGGCTCGGTGGTATATCGCTTGAGACCTACCTTCTGCACATGTCCTTCGTGAACTTCTTTAGGAGTCCAGTCGTCTATATTCAGTCGCCACTACTTTACCTTGTCGTGGTTTATACCGCCACTATATTCGGCGCCTATCTTATAGCTCGCTATCTCCGTGTCTTGGTGCGTGCTTGAGGTATTCTCGTTTTTGCTTTCTCCCCCTCTTCTCTTCTCGCTGATACAGCGATATGGTTAGCTATATATAGGTAGGTAGCCGCGCTGTGGTGCGTCAGTTTTGTGGTGTATGTACCTACTATGAGGTATATGCAGTGGTAGGATTATGCCTTTTTTTCGCTAATGTTAGTACGGCATATACCTAATTAAGCTATCTTTGTAGCGTGCATTGCATAAGGAGGTGCGTCCCGACACAGCTATGGGGCGCCCTAATGTCTTGCACGATAGCAATATATCTCCACAAGAAGACAATAACATAGAATCAATTAAATAGCAACTTTATGTCGTGGTTAATTAAATCTTCGATCGGGCGTAAGCTGGTCATGAGCATCTCAGGCCTCGCGCTTATCCTGTTCCTGACCTTCCACATGTCGATGAACCTTGTGGCGCTCTTCTCTGAAGAAGCCTACAACGCCGTGTGTGAGTTCCTCGGAGCTAACTGGTATGCCCTGGTCGCTTCGATGGGGCTGGCAGTCCTCTTCATCGTCCACATCGTCTATGCCTTCATCCTGACGCTTCAGAATCGCAAGGCTCGCGGTAACGACCGCTATGATGTCGTCGACAAGCCTAAGGGTGTCGAGTGGGCGTCGCAGAACATGATGGCTCTCGGTGTCATCATCGTCCTCGGGATCTTCCTGCACCTCTTCAATTTCTGGGCTAAGATGCAGCTCGCAGAGATCATCGGTCAGCATGACCTCGGTATCGATGGCGTCACTGGTCCTACGGACGGCGCTGGCCTGATCCGCTACACCTTCTCTAATCCCATCTTCGTAGTCCTCTACCTCATCTGGCTGGGTTCACTGTGGTTCCACCTGTCTCACGGCTTCTGGAGCTCACTGCACACCATCGGCTTCAACAACCGCGTCTGGTTTGAGCGTCTGCGTTGCATCTCCAACATCTATACGACGATCATCGTCCTCGGCTTCGCTGTCGTCGTGATCTATTATTTCATCCAAGCCCTCTGCGGGGGCTCCTTGTGGTATTGCTAACCACAGTTCATCCCACAAGTAAGCTATCCATACCTCTAAGATTATGTCTAAGATAGATTCGAAGATCCCCGCCGGCCCATTGGCCGAGAAGTGGACCTCCTATAAGGACCATCAGAAGCTCGTCAACCCTGCAAACAAGCGCCGCCTCGACATCATCGTCGTCGGTACGGGCTTGGCTGGTGCCTCCGCTGCCGCCTCGCTCGCTGAGATGGGCTTCAACGTCTTGAACTTCTGTATCCAGGACTCTCCCCGTCGTGCGCACTCGATCGCTGCTCAGGGGGGTATCAATGCCGCTAAGAACTACCAGAACGATGGTGACTCCGTCTACCGCCTCTTCTACGATACGATCAAGGGTGGTGACTACCGTGCTCGCGAAGCAAACGTCTATCGTCTGGCCGAAGTGGCTAATAGCATCATCGACCAGTGCGTCGCTCAGGGTGTGCCTTTCGCTCGCGAATACGGTGGCCTTCTCGACAACCGCTCCTTCGGGGGTGCACAGGTCTCTCGTACATTCTACGCTCGTGGTCAGACGGGGCAGCAGCTCCTCCTCGGTGCTTACTCTGCACTGAGCCGCCAGGTCGGTAAGGGCACGGTGAAGATGTACACCCGCCACGAGATGCTCGACGTCGTCATCATCGACGGCCGTGCTCGTGGTATCATCGCCCGTAACCTCGTCACGGGTAAGATCGAGCGCTTCGCTGCTCACGCTGTCGTCATCGGTACCGGTGGCTATGGTAACGCCTTCTTCCTCTCCACGAACGCTATGGCCTCTAACGGCTCAGCTGCTTGGCAGTGCTACAAGAAGGGTGCTTACTTCGCTAACCCCTGTATGGCACAGATCCACCCCACGTGTATCCCCGTCCACGGCGAATTCCAGTCTAAGCTCACGCTGATGTCTGAGTCGCTCCGTAATGACGGTCGTATCTGGGTGCCCAAGAATATCGAAGACGCTAAGAAGCTCCAGGCTGGTACGCTTCGTCCTACCGATATCAAGGAGGAGGATCGTGACTACTACCTCGAGCGCCGCTATCCCGCCTTCGGTAACCTCGTGCCTCGTGACGTCGCCAGCCGTGCTGCTAAGGAACGCTGCGACGCTGGCTACGGTGTCAACAACACGGGGCTGGCTGTCTTCCTCGACTTCTCCAGCGCTATCAAGCGTCTTGGTAAGGATGTCGTAGAAGCTCGCTATGGCAACCTCTTCCAGATGTACGAAAAGATCACCAACGACAATCCCTACGAGACGCCGATGATGATCTATCCCGCTATCCACTACACGATGGGTGGTATCTGGGTGGACTACGAGCTTATGACCTCTGTCCCTGGCCTCTTCGCCATCGGTGAAGCTAACTTCTCCGACCACGGTGCTAACCGCCTCGGTGCTTCGGCTCTGATGCAGGGGCTCGCTGACGGCTACTTCGTACTGCCCTACACGATCCAGAACTATCTGGCTGACCAGATTCAGGTCCCCCGCTTCAGCACGGACCTTCCTGAGTTCGACGAAGCAGAAAAGGGTATCCAGGATCGTATCGCTCGCCTGATGAGCATCAAGGGTAAGCAGTCCGTCGACAGCCTCCACAAGAAGCTCGGTCACATCATGTGGGACTTCGTAGGTATGGGTCGCGAGCGCGAAGGCCTCGAGAAGGCTATCGTCGAGCTCAAGGCTCTGAAGAAGGAGTTCTGGAGCGACGTCCGTATCCCTGGTAAGGCTGACGACCTCAACGTGGAGCTCGAGAAGGCTCTTCGTCTGGCTGACTTCATCGAGATCGGCGAACTCATGGCTCGTGACGCTCACGACCGTGAAGAGAGCTGCGGTGGTCACTTCCGCCTCGAGCACCAGACGCCCGAAGGTGAAGCCCTGCGTCACGATGATCAGTTCGCTTACGTCTCCTGCTGGGAGTACCAGGGCGAAGATCAGGATCCCGTCCTTCTGAAGGAACCTCTGGACTACGAGTTCGTCGTACGTCAGCAGCGTAACTATAAGAACTAACCCCAAGCCAACATCCACAATGGACAAGAATATAAATATCAAGGTTAAGGTCTGGCGTCAGCGTGGCCCCGAGGTAAAGGGTGCGTTCGAAACCTACGACCTGCAGAATATCTCTCAGGGTAGCTCCTTCCTGGAGATGCTCGATATCCTCAACGAGCAGCTCGTACGCGAAGGCAAGGAGCCCGTTGTCTTCGACCACGACTGCCGCGAAGGTATCTGCGGTATGTGCTCGCTCTACATCAATGGGCACCCCCACGGGCCCGATGATAGCATCACGACCTGTCAGCTGCACATGCGTCGCTTCAACGATGGCGACACGATCACCATCGAGCCTTGGCGCTCGGCTGGCTTCCCCATCATCCGTGACCTCATGGTAGACCGCTCGGCTTACGATAAGATCATCCAGGCTGGTGGCTTCGTGTCGGTCAATACCGGTGGTGTACCCGATGCTAACGCTATCCCCATTCCTAAGGCTAATGCCGACATGGCTATGGACGCTGCTGCTTGTATCGGTTGCGGTGCCTGCGCTGCAGCTTGTAAGAACGGCTCGGCTATGCTCTTCGTCTCTGCTAAGGTCAGCCAGCTGGCTCTCCTCCCACAGGGTCGTGTCGAAGCTGCCCGCCGTGCTAAGGCTATGGTCGCTAAGATGGATGAGTTGGGCTTCGGTAACTGTACGAACACTCGTGCTTGCGAAGTCGAATGCCCCAAGAACATCTCGATCTCCAATATCGCTCGTCTGAACCGCGAGTTCCTCGCTGCTAAGTTCAAGGACTAAGCTCCGAGACGAATCCCTCTCTTCGGCCTCCTGTGGCGGCTTCTCCCCCTTCGCGAGAGAAGTCATACAGAGCCGACTGCCATCGCTCTCTTCAGGATTCACCTCCTGGATTGAATAGGTTAGATTGGTGTAGTATCGCCCGCCCTCCTGAGCCCACGGCTCCCGAGGACGGGCGATCGCATTAGAGCCTCCCTGCGCTTCTCCTGCGGGGAGGCTTCTTTGTTTCCCCAAAAGGTGTTGACCGTACCTATAGGGGAGGGTGGTGCGAAGCTATATTGGTCAGCGGGCTGACCTATATAGGTCGCTTCATCGACCAATATAGCTTGCTGCTGCGTGGACCCATATAGCTCAGCCCGCTGACCAATATAGGTTCATCCGACCTCCGCCCCTGTACACGGCTGCGTATAGATAGTCCGAGGCCCTGCCGTGCATCGCACGGCAGGGCCTCGGACTGTATGGGGTAGGGCATATCTCAGCCTAACCCGCGGGTAGGGAGTCGTGGGGGCCTTACTTCATGATGAGGCTCTCGGAAGAGCGGAGGAAGGCGATGACCTGCTGGACTTCGGGGCCGTCAGGTACCTGCTCTTCGATCTGCAGGATGGCGTCGTAGAGGCTGATCTTACCATTGAAGACCAGGCGGTAAGCCATCGCGAGATGGCGCTGTGTGCGCTCGTCGATACCCGCCTTGGAGAGCATACCCGCATGGATCCCAGCGTAGACGGCAGGGTTGTCCTTGACGGTGATGAAGGGCGGTACGTCCTCGCCGAAGCGGCAGCCTGTGAGGATGAACGCCAGATCGCCGATGCGACAGCGGGGCTTGGCCGTGACGCCGCTGCTGAAGATCGAGCGGCTGCCGATGGTGCAGTCGCAGGCGATCTTGACCGCGTAGCCGAAGACATTCTGATCACCCACCTGACAGTTGTGCGAGATGTGGGTACCCTCCATAAGGATGTTCCCACTGCCGATGACGGTGGAGACGTCGCTGCGGGAGGCGCGGCTGATGACCACGTTCTCACGGATCACGTTGTTGTCGCCGATGATGAGTGTGGACTTCTCGCCCTTGTAGGAGAAGTCCTGGGGCGAGGCACCGAGCACGGCATTCTGATAGATGGTGTTGCCACTACCGATGTGCGTGCCATTCATCAGGCTGACGTGCGGGTAGATGGTGCAGTCGTCACCGATGACGACGTCGTCCTCGATGTAGGCGAAGGGATAGATCGTCACACGGGCGCCGATCTGGGCGCCAGGTGCGATGAAGGCTTGTGGACTGATCATAGCGATAGGGGATTACTGGGCACCTCCGCCGAGGGCATTATAGAGGTTCACGACGGCCTGCATCTTGCTGAAGCGGTCGCGTATCTGGGAGAGCTGAGCCTGCAGGAGTGCCTGCTGGGCGGTGATGACCTCGAGATAAGAGGAGGTCTTCCCCGTCTTGAAGAGGGTCTCGACGATCTCGACATTCTTCTCGAGGCTCTCGATCTGTAGGGTCTCGGCCTTGATCTTCGCCTCGGAGGCCTCATAGAGGGCGAGGGCATTGCTTACCTCAGCACCGGCATTGTAGAGGCTTTGCTGGAACGCCAGGCGTGCCTTCTCTTCCTCAGCCTCAGCGACACGAAGGCCTGCGACGAGCTTGCCACGGGCGAAGATAGGCTGTGCCAGCGAGCCAAGAGCCGAGGCGATGAACTTCATCGGGTTCGATACGGCCTGCCCAAGAGCGCCCGTCCAGCCTGCGCTCCCCGTGATGGTGAGCGAGGGGTAGAAGGCGGCACGTGCGCCATTCGTCTGATAGTAGCAGCTGGCCAGTGCCATCTCCGCTACGCGCACATCGGGGCGTGCCGAGAGTAGCTGAGCGGGTACGCCGACGGCGAAGGTGCTGGGGAGCTGCTGTGCCTCGAGCGTGGAGCGGCTATAGGCACGGGGCGACTCACCGAGGAGGAGGGCCAGCGCATTCTCCGTCGTGGTGATCTGGCGCTCGATCTCGGGGATGGAGGCCTCTACCTGATGGAGGTTGGCACGGGCGGACTGCACGGAGGACTCCATAGCACGGCCGAAGTCCTTCTGCGCCTGCATCACCTCGAGGGTGTGGGCGGCGAGCTCGGCAGCCGAGCGGGTGAGCTGGAGCTGGCGGTCAAGCATCAGCAGCGTGTAGTAGCTATTCGCCACGCTCGCGATGACACGGCTACGGACGAGCTGCTGGTAGGCCTGAGCGCGGAGGAGCTGGGCCTGCGTCGAGCGGGAGGCATTCAGTAGCGAGCCGAAGAGATCCACCTGCCAGCTGGCTTGCACGGGCAGCGTGTAGCTGTAACTGGCGGGTACGCCCTCGGTCTTACCTGCTGAGATCGAGGGAGCGAGCGTCAGCGAGGGGAAGAAGGAGAGGCGGGCGGCCTTGAGCTGGGCCTCAGCCTGCTGGGTGGAGAGGTTCGCCGAGAGCAGGTCGACATTCTGCTGGAGGGCCTTCTCGATGAGTGCCTGCAGGGGCGCATCGGTGAAGAGCGCACGCCAGGGCGTCTGCCCGAAGGACGTGGTGTCTTGGCTCAGCGTGTCGATCTTGTCGCCACGGTAGATGGAGGTATCTACCGTGGGACGCTGATACTTCTTGTAGACGCCACAGCCTGTGAGTGTGAGGCTGAGGGCGAGGAGGGGAAGGCTATGCTTGAGCGTCATCTTGTGAGTCGGTCTTGGAGGTGTTGGAGAACTGAAGGATCTCACCCGAGGGCTTCGAGGTGATGATGTCGTCGAAGCGTAGGGGCTTGAAGCGCTCCTGCAGGCTCTGGAAGACGACGAAGAGGGCGGGGACGATGAAGATCTGCAGGATCATCCCGATGAGCATCCCGCCGACGGTGCTGGCACCGAGCGTGGAGTTCCCGTTAGCCCCGACACCACTGGCGAACATCAGCGGCAGGAGTCCCACGATCATCGCGAGCGAGGTCATCAAGATGGGGCGCAGACGAGCCACCGCCCCGAGGATCGCACTCCACGTGACCGACATACCTGTGCGGCGGCGGTCCAGAGCGAATTCGACGATGAGGATGGCGTTCTTCGCCAAGAGACCGATGAGCATGATCAGAGCGATCTGCATATAGATATTGTTCGTATGCCCGAAGACATTCGAGAAGATGAAGGCACCCGCCAGCCCGAAGGGGATGGAGAGGATGACCGAGAAGGGCAGGAGGTAGCTCTCGTACTGCGCACTCAGGATGAGATAGACGAAGAGCAGACAGAGGCCGAAGATGAGCGCTGTCGTATCCGACGAGCCCTGCTCCTCACGCGTCAGACCCGAGTAGTCGTAGCCGTAGCCTGCCGAGAGCGTCGAGCTGGCGACCTCGGAGACGGCCTTCAGCACGTCCCCTGTGGCATAGCCTGGGGCGGGGGAGGCCATCACGTCGATAGAGGTGTAGAGGTTGAAGCGGTTCACGCTCGCAGGGCCGTAGACCTTCTCCGTGGTGATGAAGGAGGTGATAGGCGCCATCTCACCCGTGCCGGTACGCACATAGATATTGCTCAGGGCGTTGATGTCGAGGCGCTGCTCGGGGGCGGACTGCAGGAGTACGCGGTAGAGCTTACCGTAGCTATTGAAGTTCGCCACGTACATCCCCCCGAAGTAACCCTGTAGGGTGGAGAGGACGGTCTGCGGTGTCGTGCCGGCACGCATCGTGGCGGCTACGTCGACGTCGATGACGTACTGGGGGAAGCTGGGGTTGTACTGCGTCATCGCATAGGCTACCTCGGGGCGTGCATTGAGTGCGGCGAGGAACTTCTGCGTCTCGGCGAAGAACTTATCCAGCTCGCCACCCGTCTTGTCGAGCATCGTCAGCGACACGCCCGAGGCCATACCATAGCCCGGGACCATCGGTGGGGTCATCGCCAGCACGGAGGCATCCTTGATGGTAGCGCCATAGGCGAAGAGCTTGCCTGCGATCTCACTCGTCGTCGTCTTACGCTCACCGAAGGGCTTCATGCGGACGAACATCGAGGCATAGTTCGAGCCCGAGCCACCTATGAGGCTGAAGCCCGAGATGCTCATGACCTGCTCCACGCCGTCCTGTGCCTTCGCGACGTCGGCGACGTCCTTGAGCACCTTCTCCGTCTTCTCGCGGCTGGTACCTGGAGGTGTGGCGACGGTGACCATCACCGTACCCGTATCTTCCTGGGGCACGAGCTCGCTACTGGTGAACTTCATCAGGACGACCATGATGACGATACTTACCAGCACGATGATGCCCGAGGTGACGCGATGGCGCACGAAGAACTCGACCCCCTTGCGGTAGGGGCGCAGGACGCGATTCTCATACACAGCGTTGAAGGCCAGATGGAAGCGGTCGATGAAGCTGAGCTTCTTCCCCTCGTGACCCTTGTGGGGCTTGAGCAGAAGGGCGCAGAGCGTGGGGCTAAGCGTCAGAGCGTTGACGGCAGAGATGACGATAGAGACGGCCATCGTGACCCCGAACTCACGGTAGAACGTACCGCTGATCCCCGAGATGAACGACACGGGCACGAAGACCGCAGCCATGACGAGCGTGATGGAGATGATAGCGCCCGAGATCTCATGCATGGCGTCCATGCTGGCTGTGCGGGCGGAGTCGTAGCCCTCGTCCAGCTTGGCGTGTACGGCCTCGACGACGACGATGGCGTCATCCACGACGATAGCGATGGCGAGCACCAGTGCCGAGAGCGTGAGGAGGTTCAGCGAGAAGCCGAAGATCTGCAGGAAGAAGAACGTACCGACGAGCGACACGGGTACCGCGATGGCGGGGATGAGCGTGCTTCGGAAGTCCTGCAGGAAGATATATACGACGATGAAGACGAGTAGGAAGGCCTCGAGGAGCGTCTGGATGACATGCCAGATGGAGGCGTAGAGGAAGTCCGTGACGTCGAGGACGTAGGTCATCTTCATGCCGGGAGGGAAGTCCTTCTCCAGCTCCTGGATCTCGGCCTTGATGGCGGTGACGATGTCGTTAGCGTTGGAGCCTGCGATCTGCGAGACCATCCCCGTGACAGCGGGGTTGCCATCGGAGAGGGAGTTGATGCTGTAGCTGAGGGAGCCCAGCTCGATTTTCGCCACATCCTTGAGGCGGATGATGTTGCCCGCGTCGTCGGACTTGATGATGATGTTCTCGTACTCGGGGATGCTCTTCAGACGGCCCTTGTAGCGGAGCGAATACTCATAGGTGCGGTCACCTGATTCGCCGAGGCTCCCTGGGGCAGCCTCGAAGTTCTGTGCCGAGAGGACGCCTGAGACGTCGCTGGGGACGAGGGAATAGGCGCGCATCTTGTCGGGGTCGAGCCAGAGGCGCATGGCGTAGGTGCCTTGGCTGAAGGTATTTGCCGAGCCGACACCAGGCACACGCTTCAGCGCGGGCAGGATGTTGATGTCGGCGTAGTTCGCGAGGAACTGCGCATCGTAGCGCCCGTCTTCGCTCGTCAGCGAGTAGACGAGGAGCATGCTTGACTGGCGCTTCTGCGTCGTCACCCCGACGCGCACGACGTCAGCGGGGAGGAGGGCCTGAGCCTGCTGTACGCGGTTCTGCACGTTCACCGCTGCCATGTCGGGGTCGGTACCTTCCTTGAAGTAGACGGTGATGGAGGCGCCGCCCGAGTTCGTGGCGGTAGAGGTCATGTAGGTCATGCCTTCGACCCCGTTGATCTGCTCTTCGAGGGGGATGATGACGGAGTTGAGCACCGTCTGGGCGTCCGCACCTGCGTAGGCTGTGGAGACCTGTACGGTGGGCGGTGCGAGGTTGGGGTACTGCTCGATAGGCAGCTGTATGAGCCCGATGACCCCGAGGATGACGATGATGATGGAGATCACCGTCGAGAGCACGGGGCGGGTAATAAATCTATCGAAATTCATTGCTCTATATGCTTCCGGTTAAGGCGGTGGGGGCTTAGTGCTTCTCAGCAGCACCGCCCTTGCCCATCATCTGCTGGCGTATAGCCTCCTGCTGCTTGGCATAGGCTTCTTCGGTGAGGGGCTTGATGACCTCGCCCTCCTTGACGCCCGTGGTGCCGGCGACGAGGATGCGGTCGCCAGCCTTGAGGCCGCTGGTGACGGTGTAGCTCTGCCCATCATCGACGGGGCTGACGGTGATCTCGGTGAAGGTCAGCTTGCCGTCCTTGTCGACGGTGTAGACGAACTTCTTGTGGAGCAGCTCGACCGTCGCGCTCTGGGGTACGAGGATAGCCCCTGCCGTCTGGGTGGGGACGAGGACCGTACCTACCGAGCCGCTACGGAGCTTGCCCTCAGCGTTGGGGAAGTCGACACGCAGCGTGATAGCGCCCGTGGTCTTGTCGACGACGCCGCTGACACCCTGGATCGTCCCCTCTTCGGGGTATTCGCTGCCGTCGGAGAGGCGCAGGCGCACCTTGGGAAGGCTCTTGGCTGTCGTGCCATCCCCTGCGAGGGTCTGCATCTCACGCTCGGAGACGGAGAAGTAGACGTAGGCCTTGCGCGTATTCGATACCTGCGTCAGGGGCGAAGCACTCTGAGGGCTGACGAGATTCCCCACGCGGTAGTTGATGGAGCCGACGACGCCCGAGACGGGGCTGGTGACGGTGCAGTAGGAGAGGTTCTCGCGTGCCGAGACGAGGGCGGCCTTGGCGACGGCGACATTGGCCTCAGCGCTCTTCAGGGCGTTGGAGACCTCTTCGTAGTTGCTCTGGCTGATGATGTTCTTGGCTAAGAGGTCCTGGCTATTGCGCTGGTTCAGCTGTGCCGTGGCGAGTGAAGCCTGCGCTGCGGAGAGGCTGGCGGTAGCCTGCGAGACGGCGGCGCGATAGGTGACGTCATCGAGGTGGAAGAGGGGCTGACCCGCCTTCACGCTCTGACCTTCGGTGACGTAGACCTTGGTGATGAAGCCCGATACCTTGGGGCGAATCTCGGCATCGTCCTCGCCTCGGATGACGGCGGGGTAACTGTTGTTGGCGGAGAAGTCGCTAGCGGAGAGGGTGCGTACGGGGAGTTCCTGGGGGCCTTGGGCTTGTCCCTGCTGGGTCGACTGGCTGGAGCAGGCGGGCAGGAGCGTGATCCCTGCGGTGAGGAGCAGGAGGCTAAGGCACGAGACGGTAAGGCGTCGATGCGTCATGATTCTTGTGGGGTTGTATTGTTGGTTTGTCTTTTGATGAAGAGTGCCCCGCAGATGGGGCTGTAGAAAGGGACTTCCCGCCTCTTCGTCACCGCCAGAAGGGCGGAGGCAAGTGGGGCGGGTAGAATTCCGCACAAAGATACTCCAAATCTCAGCTCGCAGCGTCAGCCGTCTGGCTTTTCCCTGGGCTATGAGCCTCGCTTCGGATGGGGGCGGGGCATTGGCCTGCGTCCCTCGCGCGTACCTATCTATATAGGAGCTTTGCTTCGCATATATAGAGTCCCGTCCCTCCCGAAGGTTTATTCTCCCCGCCAAATTTCGTCTGCACGCCGCTCCCGAAGGGGGGTGTTTTTCACTTCCGTAGAGGCGGGTGCTACGTACCAATAGTGGTTCGTGCTCAGACCACTACTGGTATGCACCCCGATCAACTATTCGTTTGCACTCCGTACCACTATTGGATCGAGTACGGATGACTACTGCTTCACCCTCGTACCAATAGTGGTCTGCATAGCGTATGCGTACGCTGCCGTTCTTACAGCTAATAACTGCTCCGCATACGAGCTCCTGTTTGTGCAGGGTTAGTGCACCTTAATTTAATAGGGCCTCGATGTCACAGCTCAGGAAGTCTTCTATTGACACACCTCCTGTGTCCACGACAAAAGATTTGTGAGGGTGGAATGCCTTCACAAAGGCTGGTAGCCCTGTGCTCATTCGATCTACCTCTGTACGTGGTCTGCACGGCGTTGTTGTACACTTGATGTTTGGGGATGGATGCCCGCTTCCGAGCGTCATCATAGACATGCTTTTGCAGTCCAGTAAGTAAGGTTCGCAGGTCGAGAAGCTCGAGATATGACGCTAAGATGATTACGTTGTCTGCATCTACTTAAGTCAATTGGAGGGGGATTCAATCTCGTCCGTATATTTACTCAATTCTGTTTGGATGTTTACTCAAATCTCTGGGCTAAGGTGTTCAATTTATGGGGCTAAGGAAAATGGTGATGTCAGGTGAATTCTCTTCGATGTAGAAGAGCTTGATCGTATGTGCCTACATTTATATGGTATGGATGCAGACTTAGATATGCAGGGCTTTATTGTGCCTCGCTCGCATCATGTCTCTCTCATCTTTGTCCGTCAAATCTCCGCCAATGTGTCCGAATAGTAGCCGATGAATACCTATCTAAGGAGCAAATAGACCAAAGTGAAAAAAGATGACTTTGACCCCATGGTGGGTGCTCTACCTTTGCAGTGTCCTCCAAAAGATAGGGGGCACAAGCAAGTTTTATTCACTTTTTATTTGGACTCTATTATGGGAACCACAAAGCAAGCTCTCGGTTACACACTCCGTGCTACCGAAATGAAACTCGGCAAGTTCGCCGGTAAGAAGGTTACGATCGCTACAGCTCATCCTCGTGGACGCGTCTCCTTTGATCGCTTCTGCGATATGGTAGCAGGGCACACGACCTTCAATTATATGGAGGTGGCATCCATCCTCAATCTTGCTGCCGATACAGCACGCACTCTGGTCGCTGGCGGTGAAGCTGTTGAGTTCGGCCGTCTGGGGCGCCTCACTCCAAAGCTCCGCTGTAAGGCTGCTGCTCCAGAGGAAGAGTTTAGTGCCGTGGCGCATATTATGGGGGCACGTGTACGCCTTCGCCCCAATCCTAAGTTCTTCCGTCTGGATGATGTAGCCTTCGAGCGCATCGCGCTGGAGAAGAAGGCCAAGGGAAAGAAGGGTAAGGGCGCACAGCCGAAGGAAGGCGGCCACCCTGCCGAGGGGACTCCAGGTGCAGGCGATACGGGCGCAGGTGGTCATGTAGGTATCTAACCTCCGCCTTCGGCGCTTAGCCGCTTCACTCACGGTGCTCCCCCGCCTTAGCTCAGCCTAAGGCGGGGGAGCACCCAGATTAATCAATGTTCCGTTGATGGGTCTGTTGTATGTTCAAATAAAAGTATAACTTTGCATTGAAAAATAGCAACAGAATTGTAGGTTTTGCCTACACTAACGATAACAGTACTCGCTTGGCATACCGTAAGATCTGCCGGCGAGTCATTTTTTTTATGTCTAATAAGGAATCACGCTCTATAGCCGAACAAATAGCTCTCTTAAAGCAGCGAGGTATGAGGGTGGGAGATGAGCAGTTGGCTCATCATCTACTGAGTCGTATCAGCTACTATCGTCTAAAAGGATATTGGTGGGATATGCAAACCGATAAAGAGAGGCATATCTTTAAGCATGATGCGTGCTTTGAGGAGGTCATTGCTCGCTATGAGTACGACCGAGAGCTAAGGTTGATACTTTTTAATGCTGTAGAAGCCATAGAGATAGCGCTGAGGACGAAGATGATTTACTACCTCTCACAATCCTATGGAGGGCTGTTTTATCTTGACGCCTCATTGTTTGATGATCCAGATGTCTTCAAAAAGCAGATGGCTACTCTGAAGTTAGAGTTTCTTCGTAGTAGTGAGCCTTTTGTCCGAGACTTCAAAGAGAAATATGGCATTTGGTATGGCCAAGAATGTCTTGATTTCGATGAGCAGCCAGACTCGTGGGTCATCTTTGAGCTTGCAAGCTTGGGTACACTCTCGAAGATATATAAGAACTTAAAGCATCAGCTCCCCGAGAAGGCGCGTATAGCCAATGATTTCGGATTGAATCTTCATAGCGAACTCTCCAGCTGGCTCGAAGCTGTTACTTATCTGAGAAACCTGCTCGCACATCACTCGCGCATATTTGGCCGGACGATGGTGAAGATGCCGATGAGTTTGGATAACCCTAAAGGGGCATGGCATAATTCTCACCTTACTAAGGTGGAGCGCAAGAAGCCCTATCTCATTGTCACGTCGATGCTCTATATGTGTAATGGTATAGGTGCTGGAGAGGCTTTCAAGCATCAGATGATCTCATTCTTTGCGTCTCATCAGGATATCTCTCCCTCAAAGCTGGGCTTCCCATACGACTGGGCTTCGGAGCCTATCTGGAGTACGTGACTTTGATCCTGCCTTTTAGTCTGCCCGCTGGGAGGGCGTATGGGGTGGGGTATTTGCACAAATAAAAAGTTTGCCTTACCTTTGTAGCCGAAATCAAAAGCCGTCGCTCACCAAGGCGAGGAAAAACGGTCGAGATCAGAATGACTCTGTAGCTCAGTTGGTAGAGCAAGTGACTCTTAATCACTGGGTCGTGAGTTCGAGCCTCACCGGGGTCACCAGCTAAGCGGGTATTGCTTCTCTCGAAGTGATACCCGCTTTCTTTTTGTCGGTGGGGTGTGGAGGGCGCAGGCGATGTGCCTTGTGCTCCTCGTGGATAAGTCCCTTTATTTATCGTATTTATCGTACCTTTGCACGACAAACTAAGTAATCAATCTGTATAAGAATGAGCTCAATGATAAAAGTCACGTTCCCTGACGGCAGTCAGCGTGAGTACCCTGTGGGTACGACCTCGTGGGATATAGCTGGCAGCATCAGCCCCCGCCTGCAGCAGGATGTGCTGGCCGCTGGTGTCAATGGTCAGATCTGGGATCTCATGCGTCCCCTCAAGGAGGACACCGAGCTGAAGCTCTATAAGTGGGAAGATCCCGAAGGGAAGTACGCCTACTGGCACTCCAGTGCGCACCTCATGGCCGAAGCCCTTCAGGCGCTCTATCCTGGTGTGAAGTTCGGTATCGGTCCTGCCATTGAGAATGGCTTCTACTACGATATTGACCTGGGCGAAGGCGTGCAGCTTCGCGACGCCGACCTCGCAGCCATAGAGGCTAAGATGGCGGAGTTCGCTGCTCGCAAGGAGCCTATCATCCGCCGCGACATCACGAAGGCTGAGGTGACGAAGTTCTTCGAAGAGAAGGGTGACGAGTACAAGCTGGAGCTCATCGCAGACCTCCCCGACGGGTCGATCACGACTTATTCGCAGGGCGACTTCACGGACCTGTGCCGTGGCCCTCACGTGCCTAATACGGGCTATATCAAGGCGATCAAGCTGCTGAGCGTAGCTGGTGCCTACTGGCGCGGTGACGAGAAGCGCAAGCAGCTCACGCGTCTCTACGGGATCACCTTCCCCAAGAAGAAGATGCTCGATGAGTACCTGACGATGCTGGAGGAAGCCAAGAAGCGCGACCACCGGAAGATCGGTAAGGAGCTCGGCCTCTTCGCCTTCTCGCAGAACGTCGGCTCAGGGCTGCCCCTGTGGCTGCCTCGCGGTACGCAGCTCCGCCTGCGTCTGGAGGACTTCCTCAAGCAGATCCAGAAGCAGTTCGGCTATCAGCAGGTCATCTCCCCGCATATCGGCTCGAAGCAGCTCTACGTCACCTCCGGTCACTGGGCTAAGTACGGTGCGGACTCCTTCCGCCCCATCACTACGCCTCAGGAGGGCGAAGAGTTCATGCTCAAGCCTATGAACTGCCCTCACCACTGTGAGATCTTCAAGGCTCTCGGCCCTCACTCCTATCGTGACCTGCCCCAGCGTCTGGCTGAGTTCGGTACGGTCTATCGCTACGAGCAGAGCGGTGAGCTCCACGGGCTGACGCGTGTACGTGGCTTCACGCAGGACGACGCGCACCTCTTCTGCCGCCCCGACCAGATCAAGGAGGAGTTCTGCAAGGTGATGGATATCATCTTCATCATCTTCAAGGCGCTGAACTTCGAGAACTTCGAGGCTCAGATCTCTCTGCGCGATCAGGTGAACCGCGAGAAGTACATCGGTAGCGAAGAGAATTGGGAGCGCGCCGAGCAGGCTATCATCGAGGCTTGTGCTGAGAAGGGCCTTCCCGCCAAGATCGAGTACGGCGAAGCAGCCTTCTACGGGCCTAAGCTGGACTTCATGGTCAAGGACGCCCTCGGCCGCCGCTGGCAGCTCGGTACGATCCAGGTAGACTACAACCTGCCTGAGCGCTTCGACCTTGAGTACACGGGTGCCGACAACAAGAAGCACCGCCCCGTGATGATCCACCGTGCACCCTTCGGCTCTATGGAGCGCTTCGTCGCTGTCCTCATCGAGCACACCGCAGGGCACTTCCCCCTCTGGCTCACGCCTGACCAGGTCGTCGTGCTGCCTATCAGTGAGAAGTTCAACGACTATGCTCACGAGGTAGCCGCCACGCTCAACGCTCAGGACATCCGTACGCAGGTCGACGACCGCAACGAGAAGATCGGCCGTAAGATCCGTGACAATGAGCTCAAGCGTATCCCCTACATGCTTATCGTCGGGGAAAAGGAAGCCCAGGAAGGCGAAGTATCTGTACGCGTGCAAGGTGAGGGTGATAAGGGTTCAGTGAAAATTGCTACCTTTGCCGAGCAAATTGCCGAGGAGGTACACCGTCAGCTCAACGCCTGGCAGGCCGAAGCTAAGTAGTCCACCTCACTCGCTAAGCATACAATCAACACATACTGAATGGCAGTAGACAACAAACAAAAGTTCCAGTACCGCATCAACGAGGCTATCCGCGTAAAGGAAGTGCGCCTCGTCGGGGACAATGTAGAGCAGGGAGTATATACGATACAGCAAGCTCTCCGTATCGCTAACGACCAAGAGCTTGACCTCGTGGAGATCTCTCCCAATGTCAATCCTCCAGTATGTCGCGTCGTCGACTACCAGAAGTTCATCTTCCAGCTTAAGAAGAAGCAGAAGGAACAGAAGGCTAAGAGCGTCAAGGTCGTCGTCAAGGAGATCCGCTTCGGACCTCAGACCGATGACCACGACTACAACTTCAAGCTCAAGCACGCTAAGGGCTTCCTCAGCGAAGGCTCGAAGGTCAAGGCTTACGTCTTCTTCCGTGGTCGATCCATCCTCTTCAAGGATCAGGGTGAAGTGCTCCTCCTGCGCTTCGCTAATGACCTCGAGGACTACGGTCGCGTAGAGAGTATGCCCGTCCTCGAAGGGAAGCGCATGACCATCATGCTCGCCCCTAAGAAGGCCGCTACCCCCGCCCCTAAGAAGGGCGCTAAGGAAGAGGCTGCAGACGCCTCCGACGAAGACTAATCAACGTATCCCCCATCCCAGCACCTCGCGCATAGGCTGCGTCAGTGGAGCTGGGTCAATGAAATAACTTATATAAACAAGAAAGAAAATGCCTAAGCTGAAGACAAACTCCAGTGCTAAGAAGCGTTTCGCGCTCACTGGCTCTGGTAAGATCAAGCGCAAACATGCCTTCAAGAGTCACATCCTCACGAAGAAGACGAAGAAGCAGAAGCGTAACCTCACCTACTTCACCACTGTGGACAAGGTAGACGTACGCGAAGTCAAGGAACTTCTCCGCCTCCGCTAAACGGCAAGTTAGCACAACGATTATTTCAGTAACAGAGAGGTAAGCCAATCAAGTATCTGCTCTCCGCTCTCTCGGGAGAGAGGCAGATCGCTACCAATCACAAAGAAGAAACATCATGCCAAGATCAGTCAATCATGTAGCTTCTCGCGCTAAGCGCAAGCGCATCCTTAAGCTCACGCGTGGGTACTATGGTGCTCGCAAGAACGTCTGGACCGTAGCCAAGAACACTTGGGAAAAGGGTCTGACCTACGCCTTCCGCGATCGTAAGAACAAGAAGCGTAACTTCCGTGCTCTGTGGATCCAGCGTATCAACGCTGCTGCTCGTCTCGAGGGTCTCTCTTACTCTCGCCTGATGGGTGCTCTCCACGCTCAGGGTATCGAGATCAACCGCAAGGTCCTCGCTGACCTCGCTGTCAACCATCCCGAAGCCTTCAAGGCTATCGTCGCTAAGGTAAAGTAAGGCGCTCTCCAGCGTAACTACTTAAGCGCATAAACAGAAGCCCTACCTGATGAGGTCATCACCTCTCAGGTAGGGCTTCTTGCATTTGGCCTGCTCCTTGTGTCAAGTGCCTGGGGCGAGTAGCGGGGGGGATTGTCAGCTCTCTTGTCGCTTGTCTCCAGTCGCCTGCGTGATTTTCTATCTGTATCTTTGTCGAGCTAATGAATGTGGAACATTCTCCCACTTAGCTTGTTGTAGTTTCACAAGTCTAATAATTCTTATCCATCCGAATATATGCCCACCGAGATTACGAAAGAAGCCGCGCTGCGCTACCACGAAGAGGGACGCCCCGGCAAGATCGCTATCGTCCCTACCAAGCCGCACAGCTCGGCCTATGACCTCTCTCTGGCTTACTCCCCTGGGGTAGCTGAGCCTTGCTTGGTTATCGCCGAAGACCCCAGCGCTGCCTACCGCTACACGGCGAAGGGCAACCTCGTCGGCGTCATCTCCAACGGGACTGCCGTCCTCGGACTGGGTAATATCGGTGCCGACGCCAGCAAGCCCGTCATGGAGGGTAAGGCGCTGCTCTTCAAGATTTATTCGGGTGTAGATGCCTTCGATATCGAGGTCGATGCCACCGATCCTGAGGCGTTCATCGCTGCGGTCAAGGCTATCGCTCCCACCTTCGGCGCCATCAACCTCGAGGATATCAAGGCGCCTGAGTGCTTTGAGATCGAGCGCCGTCTGAAGGCAGAGCTCTCTATCCCCGTGATGCACGACGACCAGCACGGTACGGCTATCATCTCGGGTGCAGGCCTGCTGAATGCACTGGAGCTCGTCGGCAAGCCCATCGAAGACGTGCGTATCGTCGTCAGCGGTGCTGGTGCTGCCGCCATCGCTTGCGCTAAGCTCTACTGCGATCTGGGTGCCAAGCATCAGAACATCGTGATGACCGACTCGAAGGGCGTCATCACGGTCGACCGCACCGACCTCAATGATATGAAGCGTGAGTTCGCCACCACACGCACCGAGCTCCATACGCTCGCCGATGCGATGCGCGGGGCTGACGTACTCGTCGGGCTCTCCAAGGGCGACATGGTCTCGCAGGAGATGGTGCGCTCGATGGCTGCACGCCCTATCATCTTCGCGCTGGCGAACCCCACGCCTGAGATCTCCTACGAGGAGGCGAAGGCTGCTAACCCCGAGGTGCTGATGAGCACGGGGCGCACCGACTACCCCAATCAGATCAACAATGTGCTGGCCTTCCCCTACATCTTCCGTGGGGCGCTCGACACGCACGCTACGGCTATCAACGGCGCTATGGAGCTGGCCGCTACGCGCGCTATCGCTGCGCTGGCTAAGCAGCCCGTGCCCGACTATGTGAATGAAGCCTACGGGACGACGGGCCTTGCCTTTGGTCCAGACTACTTCATCCCGAAGCCTGTCGACCGCCGTCTCATCGTCGAGGTCTCTATGGCTGTGGCTCGCGCCGCTATCGAGAGTGGGGTAGCACGCCACACGATCACCGACTGGGACGCCTACGCAGAGCACCTCACCTCGCTCCTCGACTAAGGCGCCAGCATATATAAGGATACAAAAGATCCCGCCCCGACTTCTCTTGATGGGAGAAGTCGGGGCGGGATTCTTTATTGCCGCAAGGGCGAAGGGGGGGGGCGCTTAAGCTTCCTTCACACGACCTACGTACGAGCCATCACGCGTGTCGATGGTGATGAGTTCGCCTTCGTTGATGAAGAGGGGTACGCGTACCTCTGCACCCGTCTCGAGGGTTGCAGGCTTGAGGGTGTTGGTAGCGGTGTCACCCTTGAGGCCAGGCTCGGTGTAGGTGACGCGCAGGTCGACGTGAGCGGGGAGCTCGCACGTCAGCACCGTCTCGGAGGCTGCATGCACCATTGCTTCGACGGTATCGCCTTCCTTGAGGAACTGGACGCCATCAATGACAGCTTCGGGGATGGAGATCTGCTCGAAGGTCTCAGGGTGCATGAAGTTCAGGCCCATCTCGTCCTTGTAGAGGTACTGATAGGGACGACGCTCGATGCGTACTTCTTCGACCTTCACCCCGCTATTCCATGTCTTATCAAGCACGCGACCCGTAGCGACGTTCTTGAGCTTTGAGCGAACGAAAGCGGGACCCTTACCGGGCTTTACGTGGAGGAATTCGACGATGAAGTAGTACTGCCCGTCGATGTCGAGGCACATACCATTACGGAAGTCTGCTGTAGTAGCCATATAAAATGATTGATTAGAGATTGTTTTTGCTTGAGTACAAAAATAGGAAAATATGGGGAGATGCCTGGGGCTAAAGGCCGTACTTCTGGTGTAGGGCATCGAAGCGTGCCAGAGCGGCTTCCCCGTGCTTGCTGAATCCGCTACGCACGCGCTCCAGAGCCTTGCGCTGCCCGAGCTTGGTCTTGGAGTAGAACTTATCCGCGTAGCAGATCAGCTCCTCCTCGGGGCACTGCGGCGTGTAGATGCCTGGGGGGAGGGGGATGGCGCGTGCAGCGATCTCCTCGGCAGTGAGTCCGCTACCCGTATGGCGCTCAGCGACCCAAGCGTGACGGGGCAGGCCCAGCGAGCGCAGAAGCTCGGCACCGAGGTAGCCGTGTAGGATGTAGGGAGCTTCGCCCGTGCAGAAGATCTCGGGAGCATTTGTCTGATAGATCCCGATGTCGTGGAGCATCGCCGCCTCTGCGACGAACTCGCGGTCGAGCCCCATCTCGGGGTGTGCATCGACGAGCTCAAGGGCCAGGCCCGTGACGTCCTCGGCGTGCTGGCGCAGTACGCGCTCGATGTCGCTACCCTCGGGGTAGTAGCGATGGATGATGGCGAGGGTGTCTATCATTTGCTTGTGGGGGTGGCTTCTACGGGAGCTTCGGTGTCGGTGGTCTTGCTGTCGCCGTCTCCTAAGAGGAGCGCCTTAGCATGGCGAATATCCTCTACCGACTGCATGAGACGGGGATAGAGGTAGGAGGACTGGCGTGTCGTCGGGGGCGTGGAGCTGCTGGCGTTGTACTGCTCCATGGGGAAGATGCCCTCGAAGAGCAGGCAGGCATAGCCCATGAGGTAGACCCCGACGAGGAGGCCCAGCGCGAGGCCGACGATGCGGTCAATGACGGAGAGGAACGTGCCCTTGGTGAGCGAGCTGAACCAGTTCCCCACGAGGCGGATACCGATATATATAAGGGCGAAGGCGATGAGGGGGACGATGAAGCCCCAGCCACCGATGCTCTGCCCGTCACCCCCGCCCAGCACGCTCTCGACCCAGGGGGCCAAGCGCCACGCTTCGCGGAAGGCGATGATGAGTGCGGCTATCTGGATGACGCGGCGTACAGCGCCACCGAAGAGTCCCCCGAGGGCGAAGAGCAGGACGACGGCCCCCAGGAAGAGATCAAGTTGGTTCATATCTTGCTTCTGTCTTTTCCTGCAAAGGTACTGCATCCCGCCCTATTCCCTCCCACAGGCTTTTCTCCTCGCTTCTGAGTGGGCTTTGTACGTAGTCCACTCTTGGGCCTATATAGAGGGGTGGTATGAACCTATATTGGTCGCTGAGCTGACCTATATAGGTTGACGCACCGACCAATATAGGTCACGATGACGACCTATATAGGTTCGCCCGCTGACCAATATAGGTCGCTCTCCCGACCTCAGGGCTGACGCATCATACACAGTTGGAATTCACCAGAGCTCAAGGGCGAATAACTGCATCGGGATGAGCTGCACTCGCGGTATTCTATGCGGGAGGAGAAAATCAACCAGTACTGGTCGCCGATGTGACCAGTACTGATCAGTGGTAGTAACCAGTACTGGTCGAAGGCGCGACCAGTACTGCTCCGATCGGTGACCAGTACTGGTTCGTTTTTTGCCCCCTTGCGAGAGGGTTTTTGGTAACACCTCTTGAGGGGGGCTATCTTGCTGTATAATAGCTTGTCGCTGCTCTGTGTTGGGCGGTGCTCTTCGGCTGGCGCTTGAGGGAAGGTGTACGGGCTTCGGTGGCGGGAAGCTACTCCCTCCACTTTTATAGGATTAGTTGTATATCTTTGTGGGCGCAGGGACGGCTCCCCCTCCAGCGGAGGGAATGCCCACTTCAGCTCTGGTAAAGTCGTGTGCCTACCCGTGAAAAATCAGGATGCTGGCGACTGCACTTTCTACTCACATGGTGATAACTTAACATGGTAAAAATATGAATGTACGATCTCTACTTTTTGGTCTTATGATGCTCGTCTGGGGAAATAGCCTCCAGGGGCAAGAAGTCTCACGAGGTCGCCTCGGGATATTACTCGGGGGGATGAATGGCGTGAGCTATGATTATGCGCTGACCGACCATCTTGAGCTTGGGGGAAGAGCCGCCTTCGGACTCGGTCTTGGCTATGGTGGCTCATCGAAGTCCTTCCAGTTTGATGGCCTAACTCCGCTGCTTGAGCTGGCTCCACGTTATTATTTCTCTCGCCGGGAGGAGGGCCAATCCTTTAACAAAGGAGGATATCTTTCTCTTCGTCTGGGAGCCCAGATCGATGACTGGACGCTCTTCCCCAGTAAGGCTGTTCGAGAGAGTAATGTGAAGTCTCATTACACGTTGGGGATGGCTCCGACCTTCGGCTGGAGTTTCCCTTTGAGCAGTAAGAGCTACCTGCGTCTGGGAATTGGTTTGCTCTTCTATCGTGCTAAGCACAGCTATGCGGGAGACTCCTATTATGCGGGACAGTCCTATTGGGTTAAGACGCAGCGTTTTCGTGATGCTTCCTTCCTTCTGGATATAGCCTACAGCATAGCCTTATAGGCAACTCGTACCCCAAGTGTGGGGCAGTATCCAAGCGCTTGGATACTGCCCCACACTCTTTTTATTCGCCAGCTACTTTATTGATTCGTGCTGGCGGGTGGTTTGCCTCGGGTGCTTTTTATTTTTACTCGTCTGCTTCGTGTGGGGTAATCCGTGTGGGGTGGGGAGTGTACCAATCGGGGGCGGTCGTCCGTTCATCTATTGGCTCGTGCCCTGAACTCTATGGGTTCAGCGTCAGAGCACTATGGGGCGGTGACGCATCCGCATAGTGCTTCGCACCTGCTTGGTGCGCCTCTTCTTCCCCCAGTCTTCTCATTCGATTTGTGCCAAATTCATCCGTTTACTCCGCCCCTCTTGGGGTGTAGTGACAGGGAACTGTGATAATTCGGAATGAAGTGTGAATGTGTGAAAAAATGATATTGCGTATCTTTGCACCCAATTTGGTATGACTCCTGAGCTGTCCACTCTCTTGGAAATAGCTCACTCCCAATGAAATTTTATCAGAACGTTCAGCAAATGATCAGACGAATAGCCCTCCTACTCGTCCTCGCCTTCGTGGGTGCGACTGAGGGATTACATGCACAGCGCTTCGCCGTGAGCGCCAACCTCCCCGCCCTACTTACGGGGACCATCAGTGTGGAGCCGTCGGTGGCGCTCGGTGATCGCACTTCGCTCCAGCTCTCCTTCTCGGCTCGTCCAGGCCTCTTCAAACTCCCCATGCCCGTCGGGCTTATCAATACCCTCTACGGTCATCTGGGTAATGTCGGCTTCAGCGAGCGCCTGAAGTGGGGCTCGGTAGAGCACGCCGAGATGGCGGCTTTCAGCCCTGCCCTGCGCTACTGGACGAAGGGCGTCTACAACCGTGGCTTCTTCGTCTCGGGGCATGCTCTCGGGATGGTCTACCGCTTTGGCGGGGGCAGTCTCTCCAGGACGTACTCTGAGGGCTTCCTCGTCGGTGCTGGGGGCTCTGTCGGCTACAGCTATGAGCTTGCGCCCCACTGGAACCTCGAGGCAGAGGTCGGTCTGGCTGGTGTATGGACCCGCTACGATGAGCGCTACAGCGCTAAGCTGGTGCGTACGGCAGATAAGAGCCGCGTCATGGTCTTGCCCTCACGTATCGGCCTGAGCCTGGCCTATGTCTTCTAACGCAATCTCCAGATAGATGAATCGAACGAAAATATATACCCTTGCCTCCGTCCTCTTGGCGGGGCTCGTCCTCGGCTCGTGTGCTCAGCCGCTGACGAAGAAAGTTTACTTCACCTCGGCACGCCCCCATGCCTACCTGCCTACCGACAAGGAAGAGAAGGCAGGCCGCACAGGTATGCTCTCCGAGATCGTCACCTATTCGCAGAAGGCCGACACGATACGCCGTGCCACCAAGGGCGATGAGAAGCCCAAGGACGACGGTATCAAGACGCAGGTCATCGAGGCGGTGACCGTCACCGCTGAGCGCCCCCGCGTGAAGATCTCCACCCTGCGTAAGGGCCGTATCAACCTCACCTTCCTCGTCACCGTACCCCGTGCGCTGATGGATGAGCGCTATCAGGTCGTCCTCTCCCCACGCCTCCTCACCGAGGACACGACGATGACGCTGCCCCCTGTCGTGCTGAAGGGCCGTGAATTTAAGGCGGCTCAGGACAAGGAGCAGAAGGCTCTGCAGGCCTTCCAGGAGAGCATCGTCGATCCCTCGAAGTACGATAGCGTCTTCTTCAATCGCAAGGCCCATCGCTCATTCATGGGACGTCTGCAGCAGGACTACTATTCGGCTTACCGCCGTCAGTTCTCCCTGCAGCTGGCTTATGAGCGCTGGCGCCGTATTATGGAGGAGCGCTACCTCAATGCCAATGCTGCTCGTGCAGGGGCTTATGACACCAAGTACCACGCGAAGGCCCTCGATATGCTCGGGGCGGCCTACCGTGACGAACTCTCAGGTCGCGACAGCGTCGGCCAGCGTAAGGGCTTCGATATGCTCTATAGCCCCGAGCGCCGTGCCGCCTATCTGGCACGTGGCGAGCGTCAGCTCGACAGCACGAACGTCCCTGGGAAGTTCCGTATGCTCTTCGAGCGTGGCTGGACGATGGACTCCATCGAGAATAAGTCCTTCACCGAGAAGGACTCCCTCGAGGTAGCCCAGCATACGTACAACTTCCGTGCTATCGCTCACAACGAGAGTCGCCGCACGAACGCCGATACCTACCGTCGCCACATCGTCCACTTCCCCCTCATCGAGGAGACGCAGTATGAAGCTGGTGTCACCCCTGATAAGGACTTCGTCTATCTCTATAGCCGTGACCTCGAGGTGACCCCACAGATGAAGAAGCGTATGAAGGTCATCGTCGACTCGCGTATCTCGGCTATCGACCAGAGCACGTGGATGCAGCGTGGTGTCGATACCCTGACCTTCGTCATCTCGGGTATCAATGACCTCGTGGACGCTACCCTCATCGATCGCCTCAACGAGAAGCCCGAGGCGGCTGCCGAGTACAAGCTCGGTCTGGAGCGTATGGCCGCCCGTGACTACCGTGGTGCCCTCGAGTACCTCCGTAAGTACCCCGACTACAATGGCGCACTGGCGCTGGCCGGTATGGAGGAAGATGAGCGTGCCCTGATGGTGCTCAATCAGCTCGGTGCCAACGGCAAGGTCGAGTACCTCAAGGCGATCTGTCTCACCCGTCTCTCGCGTCACGAAGAGGCGAAGGCTGCCCTCCTGCGCGCTGTGAAGCTCCAGAGCTTCCTCGTCTACAAGGCGGAGACTGAGGCGGCACTGGCTCCGCTGATGACGGATCCCGCCTTCGTCCGAGAGCTCAAGAGTGGAGCCGAAGAGCTGGACGAATAAGCCCGCCCTATGTAATTATATCGAACGAAGCCCCCTGCTACCGACCGAGTAGCAGGGGGCTTCGTCGTATCGGGGTAGGGGGGATGGGTGAGTGTTTGTATCTTTGATCCGATGCTTCGCCCCGTGCTGACAGTATGCGATATGAACGAAGCGGATAAGACAATGAAAAAGTATTGGTTAGTGGCAGTGATGCTCTTGGCTCTTTGCTGGGGAGCAGAGGCCGAGCGTGACAGAGTCCCAAGTCGGTCTTCAGTCGAGCGAGAGCGTGATCACCTCTTTTCGGAGATCAAGACACTGCGGGAGAATACCCTCCGTCGTATCAAGGAGGCGTCTCCTGCGCTGGCGGATCGGCTGGTCTATGAGACGTTTTATGTAGTGGAGGGTCGCGCTTATGATCTGTGGTATCCAGCGACATCTATCGAGCACTTCATCTATGGCGACCGAAAGGTCTCTGAGAAGGCACATCGTTTGGATCAATTGCGTAAGCCATACGAAGCGCTTGGGCTTACCTACGACTGTGCTTCGAGCCAGGCCAGTCCTCATCAGGTGAGAGTGTATGTGTCAGAGCCCTTCTACGAGCCCTTCTATCCCTATATCTCTAAAGAATTAATCGACTTTATCGGCTTGGCACGGGTAGCTTGGAATATCAGAGATACCTATGTGTCGGGGATTATCCCGAGTAAGCTATATCCCACAGAGGCGAGCTATATCGTCGGACTGGAGCGCTATATCCAGACTTATCCCAAGAGCCGCTACCTGCTTACTGAGGACTTCAGCCGTGGTGGAGCTGAGGGCGGAGTCACCGAGGGGATTGTCGATCGCTACAATTACGGTTCGCAACTCTTTTTCTTTGGGGCGGGTGAAAACTTTGATCGTCCTGTCGGGGAGTACACTTGGCAGGCTATGGAGGAGTATCTGAAGCTAATGCCTGCGGGAAATCTGGTCCCAGTCATCAAGGAGATCCGCAAGATAGGTCACCCTTATAAGGAGGTCAATGAGCGTCTCGCTTCGCTCACCGGGCCCTGGGCTGAGTTATTGGAGTCACGTCGCGTCGCGATGCCGCGTAGTGTAGCTCCAGAGGTGACGAAGCCCCAAGAAGAGCTGGTGCGTCGTACCGCCCAAAGGATCTACGAAGAGCTGACTAAGCTTATTTCTCCCCAGGGGCGCTCTGAAGAGCCATTTACCCTAGAGGAGAAGTCGCTCGCTTATGATCCTCGTGAGAAGATGCTCTCGGTGCGAGTGACCTTCTCGTGGCCCAATCGGGATGACGACACTTCTCCCCATAAGCTCTCTGGCCTCTTGGTTGTCTATCCTTCGCCAGATGGCTCTCAGAGTGGGCGAGCTCGCTTCTACTATGATAGCTGCAGCCGCTCCCTGATGCATCTCTCCTGCGACGGCCTGGAATAAACCCGCCCTTCCCCTCCCACAAGACTACGACGAAGCACGATGCACGCCCTCCTGGCTGTATGGTGCTTCGTCGTATCGGGGTAGGGGGATGGGTGAGTGTTTGTATCTTTGATCCGATGCTTCGCCCCGTGCTGACAGTATGCGATATGAACGAAGCGGATAAGACAATGAGAAAGTATTGGTTAGTGGCCGTGATGCTCTTGGCGCTTTGCTGGGGAGCTGAGGCCGAGCGTGAGCGAACGCATACCCTCGATTCTCTTGGGCGAGAGCGTGACGAGCTACTTGTAGAGGTCAAGACCCTCCAGGAGAATACCCTCCGTCGTGTCAAGGGAGCATCGCCTGTGCTGGCGGATCGGCTGGTCTATGAGATGCATAAGGGGATCACCGCGTGTCGCTATAGCCTGAGTAAGATAGCCACTGCGATCGAAGAGGAGCTGTATGAGGGTAGGCCGGTCTCCGAAGAGGAGCATCAGCTCGCCCAGAAGCGTATCCCGTATGCGGACGTGGGGCTTGCCTATGAATGTATCGCCCCAGAAGTGAGGGAGCATGAGGTGCAGGTATATGCCTCCGAGCAGCTCTACAAGCCCTTCTATCCCTATATCTCGAGGGAACTCTCTGACTTCATCGAATTGGAGCGGGTGGATTGGGTGATGGATGGGCCTTATGCTCTGAGAATTTCTCCAAGCAAGTCGTATCCGACAGAGGCAAGCTATATCGCCGGACTCGAGCGCTATATCCAGGCGTATCCAGATAGCCGCTATCTTGCTGGCTCGTACTTCAAGCGTGGGGACGAGTGGCTTGGTGTCAGCGGGGTGCTCGATCTCTACAACAATGGCTCCACGCTATTCATATTTAGGAGTGATGATAACCTTGATCGCTTCTGGAGTGAGCATACTTGGCGCGTCCTCAAGGAGTATCTGACGCTTCTCCCGAAGGGAAATCTACTACCCGTAATCAAGGAGATTCTCAAGACGGATTATCGTCATCAGAAGGCCGTAAGGGATCGCCTCGATAGGTGGCTCGAGCTGTTGGCGTCTCGGCGTGTCGTGATGCCTCATAGACCTACACCAAAGGCGACGAAGGGGAGAGTGGAGCTGGCGCATCGTAGTGCTCAGAAGATGAGTAAAGAGCTGGCGAAGCTCATCTCTTTACAGAATAGCTCTGAAGAGTTATGTACTCTGGAGGAGGAGTCGATCGCTTATGACCCTCGTGAGAAGATGCTCTCCGTGTGCGTGACCTTCTCGTGGCCCAATCGGTATGACGACACTTCTCCCCATGAGCTCTCTGGGCTCTTGGTTGTCTATCCTTCGCCAGATGGCTCTCAGAGTGGGCGAGCTCGCTTCTACTATGATAGGTGCAGCCGCTCTCTGATGAATATCTCGCCTGCTACGGCCTTGCAGAAGCTCGCTGAAGGCTATGAGATCACGCTCAAGTAGTCGGCCATAATCAGGAGATAGAAGTAGGGGATACGTGGGAGTTCACTACTTTTGCAGGCAATGAAGAAGCTAAAGATCACGGAGATGGAGCGCCTCACGACAGAGGCCTTCCGTCGTGAAACGAAGCTCCCCATCGTCGTCGTCCTTGATGATGTGCGGAGTATGAATAATGTCGGGTCGGTCTTCCGCACCGCTGATGCCTTCCGTCTGGAGGGCCTCGTCCTCTGCGGGATCACGGCTCGTCCTCCCCATCCCGATATTCACAAGACTGCCCTCGGTGCCGAGGATTCGGTCGCTTGGACTTATGCTGCCGACAGCGTCGAGGCCGTCCGCGAGCTTCGTGCTGCGGGCTACGAAGTCCTGGCGCTGGAGCAGGCTCACGACAGCGTGTCGCTGGAGACCTTCGCCCCTCAGCCAGGGGGGCGCTATGCCCTTGTCTTAGGCAACGAGGTCCGCGGAGTGCGTGATGAGGTGATGGCCGAGGTCACGACCTCGCTGGAGATCCCCCAGCACGGCACGAAGCACTCCCTGAATGTCAGCGTCGCAGCAGGTATCGCCCTCTGGCAGCTCGCTGCACCTTTGCTCCCCACACTCAGCCGATGAGCCACGACGCTACGCCCCTTGTCGAGACGACCGAGGACGGGAGCCTCACGCTCTTTGCCCCGACCTTCGGCGAACACTATCACTCGACGCATGGCGCCGTGCAGGAGAGCCTACATATATATATAGGTCTGGCACTCGAGGAGCGTCTCCGTGCGGAGCAAGGTGCGACGGAGCCCCTCAGACTCTTCGAGGTGGGCTTCGGTACAGGGCTCAATGCGCTCCTCACTTGGCAGCGGGCCGAGGCAGAGCGCAGGCCCGTACATTACTATTCCATCGAGAAATATCCCGTCGGCCCCGAGGTCTACGAAGCCCTCCACTATGAGGGTGCGACGGGGCCACTGGATCCTGCCGAAGCCCTCGGCGCACTCCATACCGCTCCGTGGGGTGAGGCGGTGGCGCTTAGTCCCTTCTTTACCATCGAGAAGCTCCACGGCGACCTCACCGAATGCACCTTCCCCGAGGGGCTTTCGGTCATCTATTACGATGCCTTCTCCCCCGATAGCCAGCCTGAGCTATGGGCAGAGGACCTCTTCGCTCGCCTCTTCGCTGTTGCCCTCCCCGAAGCCGTACTCACGACCTACTGCGCCAAGGGCGAGGTGCGCCGTCGCCTCCAGCGTGCTGGCTTCCTCGTCGAGCGCCTCCCTGGCCCTCCCGGGAAGCGTGAGGTGCTACGTGCCCGTGTGCCGAGGTAGCCTCTCATATCATTCTCTCTTACTATCCCTCCGCTTGTCCTACGTATGTTCCTACTTATCTCCCCCGCTAAGACCTTCGCGACAAAGGCCAAGGTGCCTCGTGGTCTCACGATGACCTCGCCCCGCTTCCTCGAGGAGGCGCGCACGATCATGGCCTCTGTCCTTCGCCTCAGCCGTGAGGAGCTTGCCTCGATGCTCCAGCTCAGTCCCAAGCTTCGGGACGAGGTCTATGCCCGTCTGCGCACCTTCTTCGATCCCGAGGTCACCGAGATGCCCGCAGCGCTGAGCTACACGGGGATGGTCTTCCGTAAGCTCTCGCCCTCTACGTTCACAGCGGAGGACTGGGCTTATGCGGCCGAGCATCTGCGCATTACCTCCTTCGTCTACGGGCTGCTCTCGCCCGAGACGGCTATTCGCTACGACCGTATGGAGGGTGCGGTACAGCTCCCAGATCTCTTCGATGGGCGGCTCTTCGACTACTGGCGTGACCGTCTGACTCCCTACCTCATCGAGGAGGTGAAGCGTGCTGGTGGTACGCTCCTCTTCCTCGCCAGTGACGAGATGCGTGGGCTCTTCCACTGGGCGGAGGTCGAGCGTGCTGTGCGTGTCATCACGCCGACCTTCCTCGTGCGCCAGCCTACAGGTCGCCTCAAGCAAATCGTCGTCTACACGAAGATGGCGCGTGGGGCGATGGCGGGCGAAGTCATTCGTCAGCGCCTCGAGGATGAGGAAGCCCTGCGTATGCTCACTCCCGAGGGCTTCGTCTTCGCGCCCGAGGAGTCGACCGATCGCGACTGGACATTTGTCTTAGGCTAAGCCCTTCGCCTCGCATATCCATAGGAGGGCTAAAAAGCACCCAGCAGATAGACACGATGCAGTCTATCTGCTGGGTGCTTTTATTTATGCCTGTCGGGTGCGAGGGTAGAGCTATGTAGGATGGTGAAGAAAGCTATACAGCTTTGTGAAGTGACCTCTATTAGGTTGTTGCTCCGCGTAGGGATAAAAGTTGTGGACGAGTGGCAGATAAGTTTGGGCTACGTGCGTGGACGATAAATCTACGTACGTGGATAGTTGGATTTACGTGCCTGGTCTTTAAGACTACGTACATAGATGCGGAAAGACCACTACGTGAAGGCGCTTTTTCCTTCACGGGAACAGCATTTTTCTCTCCGCTGGATAAGAGGAATACGCGCGATAAGGCGCAGGGGCTTATCACTTAGGAGAGGCATATCGGGGGGCTGGGCGTGCGATGCCTCAGCACCCTAAATAGAGGGCCGGACTCGCGGCAACAGTCTCAAGTGACTCGAAGGATCAAACTAAGGGCGCGAAGAAGGGGGCGGTTGATGCGATCAGCCGACTTTGCTTTGTGCGAAAGTGAGCCGCCGAGAGGTGGGTGTTCTCTGTCGTTTGTCTTGATTTGTAGGTGTGATATGGGGATAGGGTAGCGCTTATCCTGTCAATATCACACACCGAAGTGGCGGGGAAGGAGGGTGCGAGTGCGCATCATTAAGTATTTTATTAAGCTATCTTCTAATGCTTTATCTGGGGTGCTTCCGAGGGGGTAAATAAAAGCTAAGCGAAGGGCTTGCTATTCATCTTTTTATTGATAACTTTGCTACGAGCAGAGGCGATGATCGCAGCGTGTCGCAGCGTGCAGGTCGCCGGCTGCTCGCATATCGACGCTCCTATAAATATTCATCCACAAATATCTGCTCTTATGAAGAAGCACAATTTCTCGGCTGGGCCATCGATCCTCGACGAGAGCGTAATCAGAGATGCTGCTGGTGCAGTCCTTAACTACCAGGGCACTGGCCTCTCTATCCTCGAAGTTTCTCACCGTGCTAAGGAATTCTCTGCAACGATGGAGGAAGCACGTAACCTCATGAAGGAACTGCTCGATGTACCCGAGGGGTACGAAGTGCTCTTCCTCGGTGGTGGTGCCAGCCTGCAGTTTGCACAGGTTCCTATGAACCTCCTCAAGAAGAAGGCTGCCTACGTCGATTCAGGTACGTGGGCAAACAAGGCTGCTAAGGAAGCTAAGGCCTTCGGTGAGGTCATCACCTTCTCCTCTAAGGATGACAACTACATCTGGTACCCCAAGCCATGGGAAAAGAACGAAGTACCCGATGACGTGGACTACCTCCACATCACGACCAACAACACGGTCTATGGTACGGAGCTCCGCTACGATCCCGATGTAAAGGTCCGTCTCGTAGGGGACATGTCTTCCGACATCTTCACCCGCCCTGTCGATGTATCTAAGTACGACCTCATCTATGGTGGTGCTCAGAAGAACATCGCTCCTGCTGGTGTTACCTTCGTCATCGTACGCCGTGATGCTGTCGGTCACATCGAAGACAACCGCATCATCCCCACGATGCTGAAGTACGACACGCACTTCAAGGACTCTATGTACAATACACCTCCTGTCTTCCCCGTCTACGTAGCTCTGCAGACGATGAAGTGGTACAAGGAACTCGGTGGTGTGAAGGTCCTCGAGCAGATGAACCTCGAAAAGGCTGGCATGCTCTACGATGAAATCGACCGCAACCGCCTCTTCCGTGGTACCGTCAATACCGAAGACCGCTCGATCATGAACGTATGCTTCGTCCTCAACGACGAGTACAAGGAGCTCGAATCCGAATTCTACGACTTCGCTGTCTCTCGCGGTGCATACAGCTTCAAGGGTCACCGCTCTGTAGGTGGCTTCCGTGCTTCTCTCTACAACGCTCTGCCTAAGAGCAGCGTCCAGTTCTTCATCGACCTGATGAAGGAATTCGAACGTAAGCACTAAGCTTCCCTCTCGCTTTAAGAAGATAAACGTAACGGCACAGACCACCCCGACCCTCATCGCTGTGGGCGAAGAGTGGTCTGTGCCGTCGCTTATCTCTATCCCATCTCACACGCTTCAAATACACATCTATACATCATGTCAAAGGTTCTTATTGCCACCGAAAAACCCTTCGCTGCTCCCGCAGTAGCTGGTATCAAGCAAATCCTCACCGAAGCTGGCTTCGAAGTAGTCCTCCTCGAAAAGTACACGACTAAGGCCGAGCTCCTCGCAGCTGTCGCCGACGTCGAAGCAATCATCATCCGTAGCGACATCATAGATGCCGAGGTCTTCGACGCTGCTAAGCAGCTCAAGATCGTCGTCCGCGCTGGTGCCGGCTATGACAACGTAGACCTCGAGTCCGCTACCGCTCACGGCGTATGCGTGATGAACACTCCTGGGCAGAACGCTAACGCTGTCGCTGAGCTCGTCTTCGCTATGCTCCTCTTCGGCGTACGTAACCGCTTCAACGGCACCTCTGGTACTGAGCTCAAGGATAAGAAGCTTGGCCTCCTCGCTTACGGTAACACGGGCCGCAACGTAGCTCGCATCGCTAAGGGCTTCGGCATGGATATCTATGCTTACGACCCCTTCACGCCTGCCGAAGTCATCGAGAAGGAAGGTGTACACGCTGTCGCCAGCCAGAAGGAGCTCTTCTCTACCTGCGACATCGTCTCCCTCCACATCCCCGCTACGCCTGAGACTAAGGGCTCTATCGGTCGCGAACTCGTGAGCCTCCTGCCTAAGAAGGGTATCCTCGTGAATACCGCTCGTAAGGAAGTCATCAACGAACCCGAGCTCATCGCCCTCCTCAAGGAACGCGAAGACCTCCGCTACTTCGCTGATATCCGTCCAGGCGCTCACGAAGAATTCGAAGCTGCTGCTGGCGAACGCTACTTCTCGACCCCCAAGAAGATGGGTGCTCAGACGTCTGAAGCCAACACCAACGCTGGTCTGGCTGCTGCTCGTCAGATCGTCGGCTTCATCAAGGAAGGCAACGAACGCTTCCGCCTGAATAAGTAGTCCGGCTACCTTACGTCACTATCTTCCCACCTTAGATAATAAGACTTACCTCCATGGCTATTATCAAACCTTTCCGTGGTATCCGTCCTCCACAGGACCTTGTAGAGCGTGTAGCTTCTCGTCCCTACGACGTACTCAATAGCGAAGAAGCCCGTGCTGAGGCTGAAGGCAATGAGATGTCTCTCTATCATATCATCCGCCCCGAGATCGACTTCCCCGTGGGCACCGATGAGCACGAAGAGAAGGTCTACCAGAAGGCTGCTGAGAACTTCCGCCTCTTCCGTGAGAAGGGCTGGCTCGTACAGGACGCTAAGGAGAACTACTACGTCTATGCCCAGACGATGAATGGCAAGACGCAGTACGGTCTCGTCGTCTGCGCCGCTGTAGAAGACTACATGAACGGTGTGATCAAGAAGCACGAGCTTACCCGCCGCGATAAGGAAGAAGACCGCATGAAGCATGTCCGCGTGAACAACGCTAACATCGAGCCCGTCTTCTTCGCCTACCCCGCGAAGGATGAGATCAATAAGATCGTCGCTAAGTACACCAAGGAGAAGCCCGTCTACAGCTTCATCGCTCCTCTTGATGGCTTCGGTCACGAATTCTGGATCATCGATGATGCTGCCGACATCCAGCGCATCACGGAGCTCTTCGCAGAGATGCCCGCTCTCTACATCGCTGACGGCCACCACCGCTCTGCGGCTGCTGCCCTCGTAGGTGATGAGAAGCGTAAGCAGAACCCCAACCACACGGGGAACGAAGAGTACAACTACTTCATGGCTGTGTGCTTCCCCGATGACCAGCTGACGATCATCGACTACAACCGCGTAGTCAAGGATCTCAATGGCCTGACGAAGGAAGAACTCCTCCAGAAGCTGGAGAAGAACTTCATCGTCGAGGACAAGGGTACGGAGATCTACACGCCTAAGGGGCTGCACAACTTCTCCCTCTACCTCGGGGATCACTGGTATTCACTCACGGCTAAGCCCGGTACGTACGATGACAACGACCCCATCGGCGTGCTTGACGTGACGATCTCTTCTAATCTCATCCTCGATGAGATCCTCGGCATCAAGGATCTCCGCTCTGACAAGCGTATCGACTTCGTCGGCGGTATCCGTGGCCTTGGCGAGCTGAAGAAGCGCGTCGATAGCGGTGAGATGAAGTTTGCTCTCGCACTCTACCCTGTCTCTATGAAGCAGCTGATCGATATCGCTGACTCGGGCAATATCATGCCTCCTAAGACGACGTGGTTCGAGCCTAAGCTCCGCTCAGGTCTCATCATCCACGAGCTCGTCTAAGAGACTGCCCCTCCCTTTCGCACCAGCCCCCGAAGCCTTCCCTCCTGGGAGTCCTTCGGAGGCTGGTGCTTTCCTTCCTTCTATCACACCAAAACACATCCATCATGAGCTACACATTACCCCTTGGTGCGCCTATGCGGCGTGCCCTTTCCTTGTCCCTCTCCCTTCTGCTTCTCGCTGGCTGTAGTGCCCGAGATAATGGCTTGCCTCTGCCTAAGCCCCAGCCTAAAGAAGGTTCGTCGACCTTGCACCTCTCGGTACGTGCACCACGGAGCATTGCCCTGCGCGGACTCGACGAAGAGGATCCGATGCTCCAGATCTCCACGCTTCACTTTGCCTTCTATTCGGAGGCGACTCAGCTCTCCACCCAGCTTCGTGAAGTGAAGGTTACCTCTATCGAGCAGTTGAAGGACATCAATCTCTCGCTCCCCGAGGGAGCTTATAAGCTCGTCGTCGTGGCGAATGCCACCCGTCCCCTGCTGGAGCAGATCGCTATCGGCCGTCCGCTGAGCGCTGTCTCGGGCTACATGACCTTGTTCGTAGATGGGCTCTCCACTGCTTCGGGCTCTAAGCTTACCGTCTCCCAGCTCAATGAGCAGGGGGCGATCTCGGTGCCTGCCTCCGCCTTCGGAGCTTCGACCCCTCAGCTGCAGGTGACTCTGGAGCCAGCTCTCGCACGCGTCTTCGTCTATGGTGACCCCGAGCTCCCCTCGGGTGTCACACGGGGGAGTGCTCCTGCAGACTATCTGGTGACGGGTGTCGCGCGCTATACGGCACCACTCCGTCCGTTGGGACTTCTGCGCTCGGGCGCCAAGGAGACGGCTGGCGATGGCTCGGCTGCTGCAGACCGCTATCCCTCGAGCTACCTCTATGAGAAGTGGTCGACCGCAGCCCCGACGAACTTCGGCGAGTACCTCGCTCACTACACTCAGGACATGATCCTCGGGAAGACATCGGTGGTGCTCCCACGTGCTGCCTTCCTCGCGAATGAAGCTGCCTTCGATGCGGCACGTAAGAGCCAGCCTTATTACATCCGCGAGACGACCGTGCCTCCTACGGCCTACCTCGTCGGCGGTGTCCCCACGGTCATCCTGCGCTTCCCCTATATCCCTGCGGGGCTTAGCCTGCAGGGCGATGAAGGCTGGTTCAGCTTTGATGGCTTGTACTATGCTGAGCATGAGCTACGCCAAATCATCAAGACGGGGAAGGCGGATAATGCACGCCTCCAGCAGGCTGTCCAAGAGGCTGCGCTGACGGAGGGCTCGCTGTCTGCACCCTTTGAGTCACATGGTATCAGCTTCCACCATCGTGGCTACTGCTACTATACGATCCCCATCCGCCACTTCGATGATAGCGAAGCTCCCGAGAAGACGGCTCATGGGCGCTATGGGCTGGTGCGTGGCAATGAGTATCGCATCCACCTGACACGCATCCTGCGCCCAGGCTCTGCACTGCCCCCTGATCTGTCGAAGGATCAGCGCCCGCTGACCGAGGAGCGTGACCTGCGCTCCGTCGTGCATGTGAGGCCAGTCGTCACCCGTTCGCATGAGGCGCATCTGTAGCTGCTCCCCCCTATCTCCCCACTAAGGACTAAGCCCCGCACCATAGATCAGCTGTGGTGCGGGGCTTTGCTATGGATCGTGGTGATGAACTATGTGCGGTGTCGGGACGTTATAGATAGAAAGCGGCCTCAGCTCGGAAGGAGGAAGAGCTGAGGCCGTACAATCCATGTGTATTTGTCAGGCGCTGGTCCGGTGAGGTGACCGTTAGATTTGAGGCACGATAAGATTGCTTCGAATTGGTATAACAAAGGTGTGAAGTTTCTTGCGCAAAAACAAGCAATTTCGCGCCGCCGAAAAACTTTAATCTCCCTTTACACGTGTCTCCACGGATAACCACTAAAAGGCGGGTTTAATAGTAAAAAGGATGGGGTATCTCCATCCTTTTTTACGCTTTGCATCAGCGAGATAGGGCGATATTTTGCTCGGAAAATACTAAAATATTTAGTGAAGGGTGTCCCAGCTTCATCGGATGGATGGAGTTGGGCTTTTCTATTGTGAGGGGATGGGAGCTCCACGGAGTGTCCCCTTCTTGCTCGTGATTTGCTGAGCCAAAATGCCCCTTGCTTTCGGCGCTCTACGTGAGGGAGATATACGTCTTTGCACTGAGTGAAAAAGTAACTCGTATTAGTCTCTTGTCAAACCTATATTGGTCAGCGGGTGAACCTATATAGGTCCGCGTGCGAAGCAATATAGCTTACTATTGGTGACCTATATAGGTTCGCTCATCGACCAATATAGGTCGCACTACGCCCTTCTCGAGGGGCGGTGTGAAGCGTATGTGTGTGGGGGTATTGTGCGTGGTGCTTTGCGCTGGTAGGCTGGGCGCAGAGCTAGTGGTGTTCTCGGGGGAGAGGATTGGGGGGCGTGGCTATTTCTTCAGTCCCTTGATGCGGGAGGGATTCTGCTTGACGAAGTCTGCCCAGTTCTTCGTGGCGCCCGCTGAGGCGGAGCGTAGGGGAGAGGAGGTGAGGAAGTGGTGGCAGAGAGCGGCTGCGAGGCCGTCGGTGGCGTCAAGTTCGCGGGGCATCTGGTCCTGCGGGATCTTCAGATAGCGCTGTACCATGCCTGCGACTTGTTCCTTGGAGGCAGCTCCGTTGCCGGTGATGGCCTGCTTGATACGCATAGGGACGTATTCGGTGATGGGGATGTCGCGCGTGAGGGCTGCCGCCATCGCCACACCTTGGGCGCGGCCGAGCTTGAGCATACTCTGGACGTTCTTCCCGAAGAAGGGGGCTTCGATAGCCAGCTCGTCAGGGTGGAATTCATCGATGAGGCCCTGCACCCGCTCGAAGATGCGCTTGAGGCGGAGGTAATGGTCCTCGTACTTGCTGAGGCTGATGACCCCGAGAGCCAAGAGACGTGCCTCCTGCCCACGGACCTCGATGAGGCCGTAGCCCATGACGATGGTCCCGGGGTCGATGCCCATGATGATGCGCTCTGACATAGCTGCTCCTTATATAAGGTATAGTTCGGTGGCAGGTGATTAGTCGACTACATGCATGATCGTGCTGAAGCCTAAGACTGCTTCGCCGAACTGCTTGGTGAGGAGATCGGCCAGGCGGAGCCCCGTGTTTGAGAGGATGTCCTGTAGGTGTACCTCGCCCTCTGCGTAGAAGTGCAGGGCATAGGAGAGTGCCTCGGAGTGCTCTTCGTGGGGGACGATGCTGTGCAGGCGGGGGTGCTGTACGAGGCTATCAGCATGGAGTGCAGGGAGGTAAACCTCGCGCATGAATGCGAGGAAAGCCTGCTGAGTCTGAGGGGCAAGGACGAAGGTCGTATTGTATAGGATCATCGGGATCGTCGTGGGGAAAGAGGGTGGTGAGTGCGAGATTTTTTTCGCTCTCTTATTGGGGCAAAGATACTTTGAAATAAAATATTTACTACCTTTGCACCGACAATGGAGATCAAGCGGATCTCGTCACACTTATATATATGGGGTATTAGCTCATCTGGCTAGAGCGCGACACTGGCAGTGTCGAGGTGAGCGGTTCGAGTCCGCTATACTCCACGCAGCTCTGAGGGTGCTTCCAGCCCCTTGTCTGTATAATACTGCGAAGGCGCACAGGAGGTTGCCTAATGAGAAAAAGGCCCTCAACGACGCTAGTCAGCGGGTGGGTAACGGAAGAAATCCCCTGCGATCACGGTAGCTCAGACGTCTTGGCTTATTGCCGAAACGGATTGTTGCCGTATATTTGCAGTGTTATTCATTACGAATTCGAAATCAATAACTAATTAACGTAAGAAAGAAAGATGAAGAAGTTTTTCGCATTCGCATTTGTAGCTGTAGCAGCTGCTTTTGCTTCATGTGCAGGTAACAACGAGCAGAACGCTCAGGACTCTACGGCTAAGGACAGCGCTACGATCGTTGAAACGGTTGTTGCTACGGTTGACAGCGCTGCTGCTACTGTAGACTCTGCAGCTAAGGCTGTTGTTGACTCTATCGCTAAGTAAGCAATAGGTCCGACCTACTGATTAGCCACGGGCACGATATCTCCCTCGGAGATATCGTGCCCGTGCGCCATTTATAGGGTCGAGGTGCCCTGTCTTGGGGTGGTCTTCGCCCTTTAGGCTATGGGCAAGATGCCGTATCTTTGTATAGCTAATTAGGATAGATATGATCACAGTAGAGCGCTACCACGATATCAGTATGGGTCACCGTGTCGTCGGGCACGAGAGCAAGTGCCGTCATCTGCACGGGCACAACTATCGCATCCACTTCGTCTGCACGGCTCCCGAGCTCGATGGGGTAGGGCGTGTCATTGACTTCTCCGAGATCAAGGAGCGTCTGTGCCAGTGGCTTGAGGAGAATTGGGACCACAAGATGGTGCTCTGGAGTGAAGACCCACTGCTCCCCGAGCTGCGCCGTCTGGTACCTGAGGATCTGTGCGTCGTCCCCTTCAATCCTACGGCTGAGCAGATCGCCATGCACCTGGTCTCCGTCGTCGGGCCTCAGCAGCTCGAAGGGACGGGGATTACACTCGTGGCATGCCGCGTCGAGGAGACCCGTAAGTGCTCCGCTTCCTATCAGCTTTAGTGCCCCAGAGAAGCCGGGACATTGACTATCTTTGTAGATACGATCGACTACTACTCACACTATAACTAAGCAATGATGAACATCCGTACGTTAGCTTTACTTGCTATGGCGACCACCACCCTTGCGGTGACTGAGCTTCCCGCGCAGGAGCAGCACCGTAGCCCCACCCTCGAAGAATATACGCTCGGCTCGCCCAAGGCGCTCCGTCGTACCTCACTCCGCTCCCTTCGCTGGCTCGGTAGCGACTACGTGTACATCGATAGCACGCGCCTCGTGATCGGCACGCCGACAGCTACTCACCCAGAGAAGACCCTGCTGAGTCAGGATGAGTTCCTCGCGATCATCGGCGAGGCGACAAAGGGCGCGGGGGCAAAGTACTTCACGCCCTTCTCCGTCGTAGATGAGGGGCTCCTCATCCCCTTCGGCAAGAAGCATTACCTCATCGATCCACAGACGAAGAAGCAGCTCGCAGCCTTCGAGCGCGCTGGCCGTGCTGAGCAGGCCTTCGCTCTGGCTCCTCGTGCTAAGCATGCTGTGGCGGTGCGTGACAACAACCTCTTCCTCCTCCTCCCCGATGGCTCGTCGAAGCAGCTGACGACCGATGGCACGCCCACACTTGTCTACGGACAGAGCGTGCATCAGAATGAGTTCGGGATCAATGGCGGGCTCTTCTGGAGCCCCGACGGGAGCCGTCTGGCCTTCTATCGCATGGACCAGAGCATGGTCTCTGCCTATCCCCTCGTACATACCAATACCCGCAAGGCTACCGAGGAGAAGCTCTACTATCCCATGGCCGGTATGCCCAGCCACCACGTGACCCTCGGGATCTATGACGTGGCTTCGGGGAAGACCACCTACATCAAGACGGGTGAGCCTAAGGAGAAGTACCTGACGAATATCTCTTGGGCTCCCGACAGCAAGACGGTCTACATCGCAGAGGTCAACCGTGAGCAGAATCATATGGACCTCAAGGCCTACGACCCTGCTACGGGTGACTACATCAAGACCCTCTTCTCGGAGCACAACGATAAGTACATTGAGCCCCAGTGGCCCATGCGCTTCATCCCTGGGCGTGATAAGGAGTTCGTCTGGCAGACGCGCCGTGACGGCTACACGCACCTCTATCGCTACAATGTCGATGGGAAGCTCCTCGGGCAGATCACCCGTGGCGAGTGGGAGATCACGGACTTCCTCGGCTTCGCTGACGGCGGTAAGACCATCGTCTACAGCTCCACGCAGCTGAGCCCCATTGACCGTGTCATCGCTTCGGTCAGCATCGACGGTCGCAAGACGCGCATCCTCACCCCACAGGCAGGCTGGCACGTTGGGCAGCTCTCTTCGGATGGGAAGTACCTCCTCGACACGTACGAGTCGCTGAAGAACCCCACGGAGAACCGCCTCCTCTCGGTGGCTACGGGCAAGCCTATCGCTACCCTCTACCGGTCGAAGGATCCCGAAGCTGGCTTCATCAATCCTGAGATCACCTTCGGCACGATCAAGGCTGCCGATGGCGTGACGGACCTCCACTACCGCCTCCTCAAGCCTACGAACTTCGACCCTACGAAGAAGTATCCCACGATCGTCTACGTCTACAATGGCCCTCACGCTCAGCTCGTGCAGAACCGCTTCCACGCAGGTTGCCTCGGCTGGGACCTCTATATGGCTACCAAGGGCTTCGTCATCTTCACCGTTGACGGCCGAGGCTCAGCCCACCGCGGGGCAGCCTTTGAGCAGGTCATCCACCGCCACCTCGGGAAGAATGAGATGGCCGACCAGATGAAGGGCGTAGACTTCCTCAAGAGCCTACCCTATGTCGATGCTGACCGCATTGGTGTCGCTGGCTGGAGCTATGGTGGCTTCATGACGACGAACCTCATGCTGACCTATCCCGATGTCTTCAAGGTAGGCTCTGCTGGTGGTGCCGTCACCGACTGGGCTCGCTACGAGATCATGTACGGGGAGCGCTATATGGATAGCCCACAGGACAACCCTGAGGGCTACAAGGAGACGAACCTCTCCCTCCGTGCGGGCAACCTCAAGGGCCGCCTGCTCCTCATCCATGGTACCATTGACCCCACGGTCGTCTGGCAGCACACGCAGCTCTTCGTCGAAGCCTGTGTCAAGGCTGGGACGTATCCAGACTACATGATTTACCCCGAACATAAGCACAACGTCCTCGGGGTCGATCGTGTCCACCTCAATTATACGATGGCGCGCTACTTCATGGATCACCTGTAGTCGCCCACTCGCCATCATCCTACTTATTATCTTATCAGTTGTATGAACATTCTTCTATTGGGCTCGGGGGGGCGTGAGCATGCCCTGGCATGGCGCATCGCTCGCAGTCCCCGTCTCTCGCAGCTCTTCATCGCGCCGGGCAATCCGGGCATGTCACTCTACGGTACGTGTATGCCGCGTATCGGGGTGACGGACTTCGCTGCCATCGCGGCCCTCATCCGTCGGGAGCATATTGAGCTCCTCGTCGTAGGGCCCGAGGTTCCCTTAGTAGAGGGGATCGTCGATTATCTGCATGGCGAAGCGGGTCTGACGGACCTCCTTATTGTGGGGCCCGATGCCAAGGGAGCTCAGCTCGAGGGAAGTAAGGACTTTAGCAAGGCGTTCATGCAGCGCTACGGTATCCCCACAGCGGCTTACCGTACCTTTGATAAGTCTACTCTCAGTGAGGCCATCGACTACCTCAAGACCCTCCAGCCTCCCTATGTGCTGAAGGCTGACGGTCTGGCGGCTGGTAAGGGTGTCATCATCAGCGAGAGCCTCGAGGAAGCCGAGTGCGAGCTGCGTGGACTCCTCTCGGGGCGCTTTGGATCTGCCAGCACGCGTGTCGTCATCGAGGAGTATCTCCATGGTATCGAGTGCTCGGTCTTCATCGCTACGGACGGTAGTGACTGGCGCGTACTCCCTGTTGCTAAGGACTACAAGCGTATTGGCGAGGGCGATACGGGCTTGAATACCGGTGGTATGGGCTCTGTCTCTCCTGTGGTCTTTGCTGACGAAGCCTTCATGCAGCGCGTCGAGGAGCGTGTCATCCGCCCCACTATCGAAGGCCTGCGTGCCGAAGGTATCGACTATCGTGGCTTCATCTTCGCTGGGCTGATGAACGCAGGTGGTGACCCCTACGTCATCGAGTACAACTGCCGTATGGGCGACCCCGAGACCGAGTCGGTGATGCTGCGTATTGACTCTGACTTCGTTGAGCTCCTGGAGCGTATGGCTCGTGGCAATCTCGGCGACTATCAGCTCGAGGAGTCCTCTCAGTATGCTGCTACCGTTGTCCTCGTCTCCGAGGGCTATCCCGAGAGCTATGCTAAGGGGATCCCCATCAGCTATCCCCACGCACCGACCTTCGACTCGCTGCTCTTCCATGCCGGTACCTCGCGCGATGACTCGGGTCATCTTGTGACTTCGGGTGGGCGTGTCCTCACCGCCAGCTGTCTTGGCTCAACCCTTGCCGAAGCGCTGGAGCGCTGCTACAAGCTCGCTGATTGCGTGCAGTACACCGGTAAGACGCTCCGTCGCGATATCGGTCAAGACCTCCTCAAGCTTTCGTAGCTCCCACAGATAAAGATGCCTATGAGAAGGATGACTACTAACGGGTAGCCCCTTCTCGTAGGCATTTCTTTTCCCTCTCCTCGTGAGGGTATCTCTGCCCTCCCACCAGTTATCCTCTCGATATGTCTCGCTTCACCTCTTCGCGACAGCGTACCAATTGGCTGGAGTTCACTCTATGGCTCCTCACCTTCCTCCTTGTGTACCTCCTCCCACCTGCTACGGGTGAGGTAAGCGAAGGGGCGGGCGTCCTCGCGCCGCTACTTCCCGTGGCGACGGCATGGACCTATCGTCTGGCTGGGCTCTTGGTGCTGGCGGGCTTCTCTGCCTTCGCTATCTATATCGGGGAATACTTCCTGCTCATCGAGCGTGTGGAGCGCCCACTGCTGGTGCTCTTCATGGTGGCGCTCTTCACGACGACGCCCTCTATGGGCATCCTCTCGGCGGGGGCGCTTATATTCCAGCTCCTCATCCAGCTCCTGAGCTTCGGCACGTATCAGGATACGCACCAGCCACGCGTCAGCCTCTTCATCGGGCTTCTCGTAGGTGTCCTCTCGCTGGTCTCTCCCGTCTACCTCTTGCTGGTCCCTGTCATCATCTGGGGCCAATACCACCTGCGCTCCATCGCTTGGCGACCCATTATTGCGCTCCTCATCGGGGTGATCCTCCCGCTGTGGCTCTTCGTGCCCGTCCTTCTCTTGATGGGGAATGGGGCGCTTCAGGCCTATGGGGCTTTTGCGCTGAGAGCCTTCCCACTCCCGATGCCCCAGGAGCTGAAGAGCTTTGAGGCCGTGCCCCTCGCCTCGTATGCCGTGGTGCTCGTCACCTTCTTCGTCGGCTACCTGCTCTATCGTCGCCGCTACTATCGGGAGAGTGTGCGGCACCGTGACCTCTTCTCGACGATGCAGCTCTATCCGCTCGTCCTCCTTCTCGCTGTGCCCTTCGTGGCTGGCGAATCGGCTGCGCTCCTCCAGCTCACCCTGCTACCCATCGCCTTCCTCATCGCGCGAGGGATGGGTATGCTCCCGCAGCGTATGGCACTCGTCCTGCGCTCCATCCTTCTCGTCCTGCTCCTCAGCCAGTATCTCTATGCGCTGGGGTTCTTTGAGCTCTTTCGCCGGGTAGGCTAAGGCACTCTGTCATTTCTCCTATTCCTCTCCTCTATGCATAACCCTAACAATGTACAGGTAGGGAGCCAAGTGCGCTTCCTCAATACGGTCGGGGGCGGGCGTGTGGCTCGCATCACCGCTGATACCGCTTGGGTCGAAGATGCCGACGGCTTCGAGATCCCCACGCCGCTCAAGGACTGCGTCGTCGTCGAAGCGGGCGACACCTTCATCCCAGAGATTCGCCCTCCGAAGATCATTCAGGAGAAGCTCCGTCAGGGGCGCACGGAGCCTGCTGCTCCCGCCCCCAACGAAGTGCGTCGCCCCGCAGCTCCTGCACCTCGCCCTGCTCGTCCCCTGCGTGCTGGTGAGGATGAGCTGACTGTACAGCTGGCTTTCCTCCCGCAGGATCGTGCTAAGCTCGGGCTGACGAACTACGAAGCCTACCTCGTCAACTACAGCGGCTTCACCCTCTACTATGTCTATCTGAGTGCCGTGGGTACGGGCTATAAGGTGCGCTCTACGGGTACGATCGAGCCTCACGGCGATGCCTTCTTAGAGGAGTTTGCCCCGGCTGATCTCAATGACCTTGAGCAGCTCGCCATCCAGATACTTCCCTTCCACGATGGGGGGATCACGAAGCTACAGAACCCCCTCTCGGTACGCCTCAAGCTCGACGGGACGAAGTTCTTCAAGCTCCATTCCTTCCGCCCCAACGACTACTTCACCGACGATGCGCTGATGCTCCCTATCGTAGAGCGTGGCGCTGAGCAGGCGCAGCCCGAGGTGGACGCGTCTGCTTTGGCCTCTGCCCTGCAGACGAAGAAGGAGGACAAGAAGCCTGCTCCAAAGGCTGCGCCCTCTGCTCCTCGCCGTGATGAGCCTCTCGTCATCGACCTCCATGCTTCGGAGATCCTCGAGACGACGGCAGGGATGTCGAGCGCAGATATCCATGACTATCAGCGTGACTACTTCCACCGCACGATGCAGGAGCATATACGGGAGCGTGGGCGTAAGATCGTCTTCATCCATGGGAAGGGGGATGGTGTCCTCAGAGCCTCTATCGAGCGTGAGCTACGACGCAAGTACCCCACGTGCCGCTTCCAGGATGCGTCCTTCCAGGAGTACGGCTATGGCGCTACGCAAGTGACTATCGGCTAAGCGGCGGCTATGAAAGAGATCGAACGTAAGTTCCTCGTGACCTCGCTGGCTTTCCTCGCTGAGGCTACCGATGCTCTGCATATTGATCAGGGTTACCTCCACTCGACACGCCCCACGGTGCGCGTGCGTCGCCGTGGCGATCAGGGCTTCCTCACGCTGAAGACGCCCTCCGATGCCAAGGGGCTGGTGCGTGATGAGTACGAATATGAGATACCGCTGGCGGATGCCGAGGCACTTCTCGGGCTGTGCGGAGGGCACCGTCTGAAGAAGACGCGCTACCTCGTCCCCTACCACGGGCATACGTGGGAGGTCGACCTCTTCGCAGGGCATCTCGAGGGATTCTGCCTGGCGGAGCTGGAGCTGAAGAGCGAAGATGAGACCTTCGACCTGCCGCCCTGGGTGGGCAAAGAGGTGACGGGTGACCCCCGCTACTACAATAGTGCGCTGGCCCGAAGCAAACAATAATGGACTTAATTGGGTTAGTTCAGTATAGGACAGGGCGAATGCCCTCCCTCATTTGTCCGATTTAATCACACCCAATAAACAATTACACAGATGAAGTACGAACTCATCCAACTCCCTTACGCTCCCAATGCCCTCGAGCCTGCTATCAGCGCTGAGACCCTTTCCTTCCACCACGGTAAGCACCTCGCTGGCTATGTCAATACGCTGAACGGCCTCATCGAAGGCACGGAATATGCTGAGCTCCCTCTTGAAGAACTCGTTCGCAAGAGCGAAGGCGCTATCTTCAACAACGCAGGTCAGCTCCTGAATCACAACCTCTACTTCACGCAGTTCGGCCCCAACAAGGGTGGCCAGCCTACGGGTAAGCTCCTCGAGGCTATCGTAGCTAAGTGGGGTAGCTTCGAGGCTTTCCAGCAGGAATTCCTCACGGCTTGCACCACGCTCTTCGGCTCGGGCTGGGCTTGGCTCGCTGCTAAGGCTGACGGCGAACTCGTCATCACGAAGGAGCCTAACGGTAGCAACCCTGTCGTCCAGGGCCTCCGTCCCCTCTTCGGTGTCGACGTATGGGAGCACGCTTACTACCTGAGCTACCAGAACCGTCGTGCTGACCACGTCAAGGATCTCTGGGCTATCGTCGACTGGGACGTCGTAGCCAGCCGCTACTAATCGTAGACGCTTCTTTTAATTCTCGATACTTCGCCCTCCGCTCGCCTCTTTGGGTGAGCGGGGGGCGAAGCCTTTTTATCGTGGGGAGAGGGCGGCAGTGCGGGAGAATTGTCGTAGCTTTGCCCGTGCAACAATTAATAGACACACTATGCAGCTGATCAAGAAGATTATCATCGGGCTCATCATCCTCGTCATCATCGCAGCGGTCGTCTCGCTCTTCTTCCTTAATGAGGCACAGCGTATGATCGTCGGTATGGCAGCAGGCCTCGGCGTCATCAACCTCCTCGGCGTCCTCTACTTCGTGCAGAAGAATGCCGACGGGCGGAGCGAGAAGCCTAAGCACTAAGGGATAGCCCCGACTGACAAAAGACAAGCCCCAGACGGCTCATCGTACCTCCGAGCGAGGTGGGAGAGCCGTCTGGGGCTTTTTCGTGTAGCCCGCATCCCGTGCAGGCTAAGGGAGGGCGAGCTTAGTCGACGAGGCGCATGGGGGGCTTGACGACTTCGGCAGCGAGCTTACGACCACGTACTACGATGTAGATAGGCGTGCCGATAGCGGAGAACTCCTTCTTCACATAGCCCATACCGATACCCGTCTTGAGGGTGGGGGACATCGTGCCGGAGGTTACTTCGCCGATGATGTTGCCGTCTGCGTCAGCGATCTCATAGTGTGAGCGGGGTACACCCTTGTCAGAGAGCTTGAAGGCGACGAGCTTGCGCTTGATACCCTCGGCCTTCTGCTGCTCGAAGAATGCCTTGCTGGGGAAGTTCTTCTCGGGGATGAGCTTCGTGATCCAGCCGAGACCAGCTTCGAGGGGAGAGGTGGTGTCGCAGATATCGTTGCCGTAGAGGCAGAAGCCGACTTCGAGGCGGAGCGTGTCGCGAGCTCCGAGGCCGATGGGTCGGATGCCTTCGGGCTTACCTGCTTCGAAGATAGCGTTCCAGATCTTCTCACCGTACTGGGGGTAGAAGTAGATCTCGAAGCCACCAGCACCGGTGTAGCCCGTGTTGGAGAGGATGACCTCAGGGCAACCAGCGAAGGTGCCGACCTTGAAGGTGTAGTAGGGGATGGTAGAGAGGTCTACATCCGTCAGGCGCTGCAGGACCTGCTGTGCCAGAGGACCCTGGATGGCGAGCTGACCGACGTTGTCGCAGCTGTTCTCGAGGATAGCGCCAGCGGCGTTGTGCGACTGACACCAAGCCCAGTCCTTCTCGATATTAGCGGCATTGACGACGAGGAGGTACTTCTCATCTTCGTAGTGGTAGACGAGGAGGTCGTCGACGATACCCCCCTGTTCGTTGGGGAAGCAGGTGTACTGGATGTCTCCGACCTTGAGCTTAGAGGCGTCGTTGGTGGTGATATCTTGGATGAACTGGAGGGCATTGGGGCCCTTGACCCAGAATTCCCCCATGTGTGAGACGTCGAATACGCCGACACCCTTGACGACGGTCATATGCTCCTCGATGATCCCCGTAGGATACTCAATGGGCATATCATAGCCTGCGAACTCATGCATCTTGGCACCTAAGGCCTTGTGGATCTCGGTGAATGGAGTTGTCTTCATGTTGGTTGCTTTAATGTAGTTTGTGAGCTGTACTTGCACATCAAAGGTAAGGAGTTCTACGGAACTAACCTATATAGCTTGACATCCTAAAATATTATAGAAAAGAAGCACCTTTCAGCCCACTTCGGTGGGTGTCGAAGTGCTGTCTGTCGTGCCCTCTGCAGGTGGTCTCTTTGTCTCTCTTGCTGAGGGCAAACAGCCGTGTCGTATAAGGCCTTTTGCCCTTCCTCCGTGAGGGGGTGGTGTGAACCTATATTGGTCGGTGGGCTGACCTATATAGGTCGATGGTATGTACCTATATTGGTCACGATGCGAACCTATATAGGTCAGCCCGCCGACCAATATAGGTTGCTCCTCTTGTCTGAACTAAGGACTACTATATGGCTTTTGTAGTAGTCTCAAAATATAGCCCTCTCATTCTCCTCAAGCTTCATCAAATATCAATACATTGTCCCCAGCTATAAGCCACATGTCAAGTGGTTATAGCTGGGGACGCTACATTGTTTATGGATTTGAGATATACCGAGAGCATTATGCTCTTGGTGAGGAGTTAAATGACTCGTCTTAGTTTAAGCCTTCTTTCAAAAGGGGACTTCGGTTGGTATGTTAGCTCCAGATAATTTCCAGTGTAGCTGGAGACGAACCAAAGGGTGTCTTCTTCTCGCTCGAGAGGACTGATGACTTGTATCGCGTTGTTAGTTATTATTGTTGGATAAGGTCCGGAAGATAATAGCACCTCTTCTGCATCAGAAAGTACAACACGCATACTACCATCGTGAGAGAAGTATACCTGAGCGTCACATTCCTTATTTGAAGCATCTATTTGAATTCCAGACCATGCCGAACTAGATAGTGCAGCTTTACTTATGCTCATATTGATATCTGCTTTTTTGCAGGCAAAGCAGATGAGGGTGATAGCCATAATCAGTATTCCGCGAATCATGATTGTGGAGCGACTGTCAGGAGCCTGGCTGATTGACATAGTGGACATAATTTTAATATTAGAGTTTCTTTCCTGTGAAGATACTAACAATCAAATAAATACCCAACTGAATTCCAATTTGTCGGAGGCGTACAAGCGTGTGTCTACCGAGGGTATAGCGTGAAGCAATAGGGTGGGTAAAGGTGAAGCAGTAGTTGTTCGCTCTCATTCCAGTAGTAGTTTCGGGTGCAACCCAATAGTGGTTTGCACCCGAAACCAATAGTGGTTTGACCCCCATACCAATAGTCGTCCGAGCACAGACCAATAGTGGTTCGCTTATTAGGGTGCGGTGGCTCGCCCACGAGATGCCCTCTCGAAGAGGTGCAGTGGGGCATTTCTCCCTCCTCATAAGGGGGGGGGAGACTGAGCCCTCTTGGCTTGGGGGATTAGTCGTTGTAGTAAGGGGAATTGCTCCGAATTAAAGGCGCCTTCTTAGGGGCTATCTCTTCGCTGTGTACCGCAGGGGGCAAAAGCGACCAGTACTGGTCAGCGATCGAACCAGTACTGGTCACCCATAGTAAGCAGTACTGGTCGCGACGTGAAGTAGTACTGGTCACTTCACCGACCAGTACTGGTCGAAAAACTGACCTTGTAGAGGGCTGTCACACAGATTCTTGCGAGAGCCTTATTATATATGGTAGATTATCCTTTCCTTTACATAGCATAAGTACTTCACGCGGGAGGACGCGTCCTCTCTATCAACTAAACCCACACGCAGCCCACACTCCACGTGGGAAAGAGAATTAAGCAAAGAGAAGATAAGCCTATGAGACACATCCTACTTATCCTCCTCGCTCTTGCCTTTGGAGGAGTCCTCAGAGCCCAAAGCCCCGATGAGGCGTGGCTGGAGGGGACGCTCGTCAGCAAGACGGACAAGACTCCTCTGGTAAATGCCTTCGTCGTACTGCGTACCGCCGACGGAGCGGACACGCCCTTTAGTGCGATCACCGATGAGAAGGGGTACTTCCTCCTCAAGGCTACGACGGGGACGTATCGCCTTGCAGCCACCTTCGTCCAGCAGACCATCATCCTTCGCCCTTCGCTGGAGCTCCCTGCGGGGCGGCTCCAGCTGGGTACGCTTCCCGTAGAGCTGACCCGCGAGCTGGAGGCGGTCGTCGTAGAGGGGAAGACTCCCCTTGTACGCTACGAAGGCTCGACCCTCATCTTCGGTGAAGCTGCCTTCGCCAAAGCTCGTGGGGGTAGTGTGCTGGATGGGCTGAAGCTCATCCCTGGCCTCCAGATAGAGGGCACCAATAAGCTCAAGCTCTACGGCATCTCGGAGCTGGCGGTCTACATCGATGGTCGTCCCCAGCGTATGTCACAAGACGAAGTCATCGCCCTCCTGCAAGGGATGTCCGTGAGCGAAATCGCTCAGGTCGAGCTCATCCGTGAGCCAGGTGTCGAGTACAGCGGAGTGACGACGCCGATCCTGAACATCAAGCGCAAGACGCGAGTCGATGAGGGGGTCAAGGGCTTCACCAGCCTTGTCGGTACTTACAATCAGCTCTTCTCCGAGCAGCTCTCCACTCGGGTCAATCTCAACTATGGTCGCAGCCGCTCCTACGTCTCCTACACACTGGGGAATAAGCGCTATCGTGAGACCACGACCCTCTCCTCTGGAGTCGTCGATGACCTGCGTGTCGATCCCAGAGTCTCCCATCAGGTCGGTCTGGGTACGGACCTCACGCTGGGCAAGGGGCATTCCCTCGGGGCACAATTCCTCGGGAACTATGCCGACGAGCGTCTCCGCTTCTCGCAGGGGATGAGCAATCGTATGAAGTGGTCGAACCTCTACGCCACGCTCTTCCATACCTTCCGCGCCAGTCGCTGGAGCCTACAGACGACCGCCGAGGGCTCGCGTGGGAGCTCCGACCTGCGCCGAGATCAGGGGGCTATGGATGTAGCGACCAAGGATGACAACCGCTTCGCGCGTATCGCCCTGGACTTCGCGCATCGCCTCTCGAGCATCTTCACACTCTACGCTGGTGCCGAGGTCAGCCGTGTAGCGGTAGACTCTCGCCTCACCAGTAGAGCGGACGAGCTGATGCTAAGAGAATGGAATATCGAGGGCTATACGAAGCTGGGCTTCCGTCTGCCGAAGGTCTCTGGCTTTGTGGGTCTACGCATCGCAGGCGAAGACCGCAAGGGGAGCTTGGGAAGTGGCTTGGGGGACTTCTTCCGCTCGGGCACTGAGCTTCTCACCTCTGCCTCCCTCCGCTATGCACCCGCTCGCGACCATGAGCTCTCCCTGACCCACTCCTCCAGCTATACGCGCCCGAGTTACCGTGACCTCCTTGGCTATACCAGCGTAGCCTCGGCTGCCTTCCGGCGTGAAGGGAATTCCGGGCTGCGGACAGCGTATCGCAGGGGCCTGAGCCTGAACTATACCTACATGCGTGCGGCGCAGCTGGAGCTCAGCTACGCCGATACCGAGGATCCTATCGTAGAAGCTATACCCCCGATGTATGGGGGTGGGATCACCCTGCGTCGGTACAACCTCGACTACAGCCGTACGCTGCGTGCACTGCTGGTCCTGCCCCTCCCGCTGGTTAGCCAGAAGAAGTTCAGCTGGCTGGCGCTCACCATCCTCGCCGCCCAGCGCCAGTGGGATGCGGGGCACATCGAGATGACGGACTACAGCGCCGCGCTCAACACCCAGTTCGTCCAGCACCGCCATAGCTTCAGCCTCCCCTCGGATTGGACGGTCGACCTCGGTGTGACCTATTATAGTGGAGTGCTCTATGAGCTCTATCGCATCCAGCGCCAGTGGTGGGTCGATGCTTCGGTGAGCAAGCGTATGGGCAACCTACGCGCTACGCTCTCCGCCCGCGACCCCTTCAATACGAATATCGCGCGCGGGAGCTATAATCCGGAGGTCAACGGCCTGGCCTTCGAGCGTAATTGGCACAGCCCACGCCTGGAGCTTACCATCTCCTACAGCTGGGGGAAGAAGAGCGTCAAGGCGCAGGATACGCGTGCGCGGTATGATGACCTGAAGCGCCTCACTACGGGGGCAAGCGAAGGGATGAATACCCCCGCTCAGTAGTCTATTAGCCGTATAAATACCGCCCTTACACTCCATCTAAATAGAGCCGAGGGGATAGCGAAGCCTGCTCGCTATCCCCTCGCTCGCTATCGCGAAATCTCCCCGCGTATCGTGAGGCGGCGCAGGAGATTAAGTGGAGCCTCAATAACCGCCCGAGAAAGAAGTTAGGTTACCACACCCCACACGAGGTTTTCTGCCTGAATTTGCAACCAAAGTGTTGCGCTTCGTAGTGGAAAATACATTGTCATTTCTACTGTTAGAGTTGCCATAAAACATACTGTCTCGACCATACCTATATTCCGATGGTGCATTATCCGAAAGGAATTGAGTTGTATAGTGCCGATTATTATTAGAAGGTCTTTGCCCTGATTGCTGAAATAAGCGGCACGACTGACTTTGCAACTTGGTAGCAGTTTTTATTCCGTACTTTTGCAGCGGATTAAATGATTGGTTATGGAAAAAGAACAAAAAATCAAAGTGATACGCATCATTGCGAGCATCGTTTTGCTAATGGCGACATATATTCCGGCTATTCCGGAAGAGATCCACATCGGATTATGTGCCATCGCCTATGTCATAATCGGTGCGGACATCGTTTATGCCGCCTTGCGTAATTTGTGCAAAGGGCAGTTTTTGGGTGAGAGTTTCCTTATGACTATTGCGACCGTCGGAGCATTTGTCATCGGTGAATACCCCGAAGCAGTGGCAGTGATGATGTTCTATCAGATTGGGGAACTTTTCTCCGATATAGCGGTGGAACGAAGCCGGGCTTCGATTGCGGCATTGATGGATATCCGTCCGGATTATGCTAATATTGAGAAAGAGGGAAGTCTAACACGAGTGTCTCCATCGGATGTCCCGGTCGGTAGTATCATCGTAGTGAAACCGGGAGAGAAAATACCATTGGACGGGAAGATAATCTCCGGAAGTACGACTCTCGACACGGCGGCGTTGACAGGTGAAAGCCTTCCGCGTGAGGTTTCCGAAGGCGATACCGTTATCAGCGGCAGCCTGAATCTCACGGGTGTTCTGCATATCCGTACGTCGGCGACATTTGGAGAATCGACCGTTGCGAAAATCCTCGATTTGGTAGAAAATGCGGATACAGGCAAGGCGAAGAGTGAAAAGTTCATAACCCGTTTCGCACGCTATTATACCCCTGCTGTCGTAGCTGTGGCTGCATTGCTCGCCTTGGTTCCTCCGCTGATTGTGGGCGGCGAATGGCTTGTCTGGTTAAACCGCTCTCTGATTTTCCTGGTGATTTCCTGCCCCTGCGCACTGGTCGTGTCTGTACCGCTGACGTTCTTTGGCGGAATAGGTGGAGCATCAAGAAAGGGCATTCTCGTAAAAAGCTCCAACTATCTGGAAATGATGGCGCATATAAAAACAGTCGTGTTCGACAAGACCGGGACTCTGACAGAAGGCAATTTCTCGGTCACTGCCGTATATTCCCAAATGATGTCGGAGCATGAGCTTATAGAATTGGCTGCATTGGCGGAAAGTTTTTCTGACCATCCCTTGTCGGCATCGATACGGGATGCCTGCAATTTGCCATTGGACAAAACAAGAGTGACCGGTTATGAGAATATTGCAGGCGAAGGTGTCATGGCAATCATCGACAATCGTAAGGTTTATGCCGGAAACGAAAAACTTATGTCGCGTGCTGGTGTGTCTCCCCAGTCATGCGAAAAGATAGGTACCATTGTCCATGTCGCCGTAGACAGCGCTTATATGGGATATATCGTCGTTTCCGATAGCCTAAAGCCGCAATCCGCCGAGACCATCGCCAGGCTGAAAGCCTCTGGAGTTGGGAAAACAATCATGCTTACGGGCGACCGCAGTGATGTGGCTAAAGATGTTGCCGGAAAAGTGAACATAGATGAGTTCCATGCCGAGCTGCTGCCGATAGACAAGGTGAGATTTGTCGAAGCACTGCGCCAAGAACATGCCCGGTCTCCCATCGCTTTTGTCGGCGACGGCATCAACGATGCTCCGGTCATCAAACTTGCTGACATAGGCATTGCCATGGGGGCTGTCGGCAGTGACGCCGCCATTGAAGCCGCTGACGTCGTATTGATGAATGATAATCCCACGAATATCGTCGAAGGTATGATGATAGCGCGCAAGACGTTAAGCATAGTGAAACAGAACATCGTATTCGCCATCGGCATCAAACTCCTGATGTTGCTGTTGGGAGCGTTGGGCGTTGTCAACATGTGGGCTGCCGTGTTTGCCGATGTAGGTGTTACCATACTTGCTATACTCAATGCGTTAAGGAGTATGCGTGTCAGCAATGTGCTCCCTCATATTGGACGATCGACCTCGGTGTGACCTATTATAGTGGAGTGCTCTATGAGCTCTATCGCATCCAGCACCAGTGGTGGATCGATGCTTCGGTGAGCAAGCGTATGGGCAACCTACGCTCCACGCTCTCCGCCCGCGACCCCTTCAATACGAATACCGCCCTTACACTCCATCTAAATAGAGCCGAGGGGATAGCGAAGCCTGCTCGCTATCCCCTCGCTCGCTATCGCGAAGTCTCCCCATATATCGTGAAGCGTCGCTTTTGCCTGCATAGAGTAGCCGTGGCTCGGGGGCTTTGCGTACAGAGGGCGTGACAGCACGATATGTGCATTTTGTCTTAGCTTTGTAGTACCTATTATATATGTAGGGGCGCAGCCTTTCTCCCGAGAGCACCGCACCCCCATCTAATGATGTGACCGATATGAATAGAATCATCAGCCGCCTTACCGCCCTGTCGGCAGCAGCCCTTCTGATGCTGCCCAGCTGCCTTGGTAAGGGAAAGAACACCCCCGAATTCCCATCAATTAAGCCCCTCTCCACCCTCACGGGTAAGGTAGAGAAGCGCGTCATCACCCGTCTCTCTGCAGCAGGCACCGAAGAGGAGCGCACCGAAGAGGTCTACCGCCGTACGGGTGGCCTTCTGACGAAGGTCGTCTATGGCATCCCCGCTTCGGGGGGTAGTCTGCAGCCCATCGAGACGACGACGAATACCTACGACGAGCAGGGCTACCGCGTCAGCGAGGTCGTCGAGAAGCTCACCGCCACCGGCACGAAGGAGCGCACCGAGACGAAGTACACCTACCGCCCCTTCTCCCCGCAGGCCAGCTACGTCAGTAGCTACAAGGAATATGACTCCCAAGGTCGTCTCGTCGCCGACGTCACGCATGAGCTCGAGGGCTCGCGCCTGAGCCGTGTCGTCCGCACCGTCTATGACTATTCTGCTGGAGGGGCTAATCCCAAGGAGACCGTCCTGCGCACGAACTACACCTACATGGATCCCATCATCGAGTCCCGCACCTTCACCCTCGTCACCGACCCCAAGGCTGTCGGCGGCACGGGCGCGCTCTACCACGAGCAGGCACGTATGCGTGTGGACTACTATGGGCGTAAGCTCTTCGAAGAGATCCACACCTTCGACACCTCGGTGGGCGTAGCTAAGCAGGACCTCAAGAAGCCCAATGGTGCTACCGTCTCGACCTACACCTATGGCGATACGGGCGACATCGTCCGCGAGCTTCGCGAGACCCACGGCCCCCGTACGCAGGCTGAGTATGATGCCGACAAGGAGCACAAGCTCCCCCTGCTCAAGCTCATCGACCGCTACTACTACGAGGTGAAGTACACCCAGACCAATACCGAGGGCTTCCCCACGAAGATGGAGGTCACCATCGAGAAGGGTGTCGCTAAGACGAAGACCACCTACACGGCGAATATCAGCTACACGTACTTCGCTGATCCCGCGCCTAAGAACTAATCCCCCTTCCCTCCGCCTAACCCGATCAAATAAGTATATCCCTACGTGCGAATAGATATCCTCACCGTCGTGCCCGAGCTCCTCGAGAGCCCGCTCCAGCACTCCATCGTCGGCCGTGCCCAGCAGCAGGGCTTCCTCGAGCTTCATGTCCACAATATCCGTGACTACGCTACGAATAAGTGGCGCCGTGTCGATGACTATCCCTTCGGGGGTGAGGCAGGGATGATCCTGCAGATCGAGCCGATCGACCGCGCTATCGCCGACCTCAAGAGCCAGCGCCACTACGATGAGGTGATCTATACTTCGCCCGATGGGGAGACCTTCGATCAGGGCATTGCGAACCAGATGAGCCTGCAGGAGAACCTCATCATCCTCTGCGGCCACTACAAGGGGATCGACCAGCGCATCCGTGAGCACCTCATAACACGTGAGATCTCCGTCGGGGACTACGTCCTCACGGGCGGTGAGCTGCCAGCTGCTATCATGGTGGATGCCGTGGTGCGCCTACTGCCTGGCGTCATCGGCGACGCAGAGAGTGCACTCTCTGATACCTTCCAGGACGACCTCCTCGCGCCACCTATCTACACCCGCCCCGCCGACTACAAGGGGTGGAAGGTGCCCGACGTCCTCCTCAGTGGGCACGCCGCCCGTATCGAAGCGTGGAAGATGGAGTGCGCCCTCGAGCGTACAAAGCGCCTGAGACCCGACCTCTACAAGAAGCACTTGGGTCACGAGAAATAGCGAATTAATTCCTAAATTTGCCCTTAGGATGGGGCACTACGGAGGGACCTCGGGTAGGAAGCCCGCGGCCGCACCCTCTCGTGTGCCCGTCGCTTCGCTTTAGATAAGTCACTAATAACACACTATAATCGAAGAATCATGGCTTTGAAGTTTATCACAGCTGACGAAGCAGCCGCACTCGTAAAGGACGGCGACAACATTGGTTTCAGCGGATTTACCCCCGCAGGTTGCCCCAAGGTCGTACCTGGAGCTATCGCTAAGCGCGCCGAAGAAGAGCACGCTGCAGGTCGCCCATTCAAGGTAGGTATGTTCACTGGTGCCAGCACGGGCGACCGTCTCGACGGCGCACTGGCTCGCGCAGGTGCAGTTAAGTTCCGCACGCCCTACCAGTCGAACAAGGATATGCGCAACGGCATCAACGCCGGTGAGCACCCCTACTTCGATATGCACCTCTCGATGCTCGCTCAGGAGCTCCGCTATGGCTTCCTCGGCAAGATCGACGTCGCTATCGTTGAAGCTGCTGACGTCACCGAAGACGGTGAGATCGTACCCACCTCTGGTGTCGGTATCCTCCCCACGATCTGCCGCCTGGCGGACAAGATCATCGTCGAGCTGAATGACAAGCATCCCAAGGAAATCCGCGGTATCCATGACATCGCTGAGCCTCTCGATCCTCCTCATCGCCGTGATATGCCCGTATATAGCCCCAGCGATCGCGTAGGTCAGCCCTTCGTGAAGGTTGACCCTGCTAAGATCGTCGGTGTCGTCCGTACGAGCGAGCCCAACGACGAAGGTGCCTTCGCTCCCCTCGATGATGTCACGAAGGCTATCGGTGACAACGTGGCTAAGTTCCTCGTCTCTGAGATGGAAGCTGGCCGTCTGCCTAAGGAATTCCTCCCCCTGCAGAGTGGTGTAGGTAACGTAGCTAACGCTGTCCTCGGCGCTCTCGGTGACAACAAGCAGATCCCTGCCTTCGAGGTCTATACCGAAGTCATCCAGGATGCTGTCATCGAGCTGATGAAGAAGGGGCGCGTGAAGTTCGCCAGTGGCTGCTCACTCTCTGTGACGCGCCCCGTCATCCAGGAGATCTACGGCAACCTCGACTTCTTCAAGGACAAGCTCCTGCTGCGTCCCCAGGAATACTCTAACAATCCTGAGATCGTCCGCCGTCTCGGTGTCATCACCATCAATACCGCTCTCGAAGCTGATATCTTCGGTAACATCAACTCAACGCACGTCAACGGTACGCGCATGATGAATGGTCTCGGTGGCTCAGGCGACTTCGCTCGCAATGGCTATCTCTCGATCTTCACCACGCCTTCTACCGCTAAGGACGGCAAGATCTCGGCCTTCGTACCTATGGTCTCGCACCTCGACCACAGCGAGCACTCTGTGAAGATCATCATCACCGAGTACGGTATCGCTGACCTCCGTGGTAAGAGCCCCCGCCAGCGCGCTGAGGAGATCATCGAGAAGTGCGTACACCCCGACTACAAGCAGCTGCTGCGTGACTACCTCAACCTCGGTGTGAAGGGTCAGACGCCTCAGTGCCTCGATGCTTGCTTTGCCTTCCATCAGGAGATCGCAGCCTCGGGGGATATGCGCAACGTCGACTGGTCTAAGTACAAGAAGAACTAAGCCCACCCGCATAGCTCTAAGCTAAAAGCGCCGCCGCCCCGGTGCTCCTCTTGACGGAGGAGTGCCGGGGCGGCGGTCGTTTTGTCTGTATGTAGAGGGGGGAGTAGCGTGCGGTGCTACGGGTGCTTAGTCGCGGATGAGCGGCATCGTCGAGCAGCGCAGGAGGCCACCCATCTTCGAGATCTCCTGATAGGGCACCTCTTCGACGGTCATACCCCACGCCTCACGCAGGTGGGCATTGAGGCGGGTGAAGTGGCGGTCGCTGATGAGGGCATCGGGTGAGAGGGAGACGACGTTCGTGCTCATGTAGTAGGCTTCTTCGGGGGTGACGCCGAAGAGGTTGTCACGGCCGAAGATCTCCTCGACGAGGGCGACATCGCACTCATGGAGGAAGCCCTCACGATAGATGAGTGCGCGGCCACGGCTCACGGGCTGGAAGGCGCAGTCGAGGTGGAGGACGGACTTAGCGGGCTCGCGGTCGTGCTTGCGTAGCTCGATGGGTACGACACGCTTGTGGGGGAAGCGCTCGCGGAAGAAGTCAATAGCGTAGCGGTTCGTGCGGGCGGTCTTGAAGCTGGAGTAGTCGTCGCCGAAGTACGCCCCGACGAAGAGGATATCGTCATAGAGGAGCACGTCGCCACCCTCGGTGTGGACGGCCTCGGGGAGGGTCTCAATATGTGCGGGGTCAATGAGGGGGAAGATCGAGCTGGCAAAGGCTTCGGTCTCCCGCTCGCGGTCGGGTATGAGATTGGAGATGAAGAGGGTGTCGTCGATGGTAAAGGCTACGTCACGGGCGAAGACCTGGTTGTAGTCGGTGAGTGGGGCGGGGCGCAGCGTGCGGACGCCGTAGCGATCGAGGACGTCAAGGACGCACTGCATCTCGTGCCGCACATCCGCCTCGCTGGGGAAGATCCCTCGGCTTACGGCTTCATAGCTCTTGGCATCATAGGTCTCTTGGAGGGTGGGGATGGGGCCCAGACTGTCGGGGAGCCCGAGGACGACAGCTCGGAGGCGAGCTGTCTCGTTGGTGACATGGGGGATGATCCGTTCCATAGGTATTTGCTTGATAGTCGGGGAGGCTGGGCGTCAGCTTCCCCTCGTTGTTACAAATATAACGATTCTACGCTGGACTCCCTTGCTCCGTCAGGTGACCGCATCGGTGGGGTAAGGCGTGGGTACTCGGCACGGCTTTTCAGCTGGTATTCGTGGGGGCGGTGGAGCGAAGTCGTAGAGAGGGAAGTCGAAAGCAATAGCCATTCGCAAGCAGACCACTATTCGTCCGATTGCAAATGAATAGTGGTTTGGATTCCAAACGAATAGTGGTTTGACCCTGATACCAATAGTTGTTCGGGTGCGGACCAGTAGTCGTTTCAGCACGGCCTTATAATGCTTCGCCTGTGCACCGCTATAGATAGGGTGCCCCACTTCACTCTGTTTCGAGGCTTAGCCTCTCTCGAAGTGTAGTCCACTATCCCCACCATTTCCTCACTTTTTGTCCTCCTTTGCATTGCGCTCTCCGTGAGGTAGATAGTAGGATGCTTTGGGGGCGGTGTTACGACCTATATTGGTCGCTGGGCGAAGCTATATAGGTCGACGCGTGGACCAATATAGGTCGCAGAACGAACCAATATGAGACTATTGCTCCGCGTATGGATAAAAGTTGTGGACGAGTGGCAGATAAGTTTGGACTACGCACGTGGCTCTAACATCTACGTACGTGGATATTTGGATTTACGTACCTGGTCTTTAAGACTACGTACGTAGATGCGGAAAAACCACTGCGGGAAGGCGCTTTTTTCTTCACGAGAAGGACACTTTCCCCTCCGCTGAATAAGAGGAATACGCGCGATAAGGCGAAGGGCTTGTGTATCACTTCGGAGAGGCATATCGGGGAGCTGGATGCGCGATGCCTTAGCACAATAAATAGAGCGCAGGACTCTGCCGCAACAGTCTCAATATAGGTTGACGCAGTGACCAATATAGGTCGCCACGCGAACCTGTACTGGTTACTTTCCCCGCCCTTGTGCACTCGCTCCGATAGTGGTGTATAGAGGCATCGCGCCATCGCCTGCGGGTAGCCCCTCCGACCTTCAGGGGAAGGCCACTCGGAGAGACGCAACGTACCTCTTTACTTCTTCGCACATATAACCCGCTTCTGTCACTGAATATTTAAACATTTTAATTATCTTTGTGCGAATTTTCCCTTAGGACTACGCCTCGACTTTGTATGCTATATGATGTCGCTGTACTCCGCGCGAGCTCTCTACCTATCAGCTCAGCAAGGCGCAGGCGAGGCGGGTCCTTCTCACACATTATTCATAAGACTAACGTATGAACGTAAACAACAAGCTCCCCTACGAAGCCCCCGTGGCTGATGCCTTCCAGCTGTCCGCAGCTCCTCTCAATATCTGTATCCAGTTCTCTGGTGAAGCCGGCTTCGAAGACTTCGAAGAAGGTGAAGCTCTCTAAGCTACTCTAATCAAATCCGCTGTATTAGATCTACTTAACGTGCAATCAATGAAACTAAATTTACTCACTGTTACCTCGCTCCTCTGCGGCCTTCTGCTCCTCGGCTCGTGTGCCAAGGATGAGCCTCAGTCAAGCAAGACGAATACGGAGACCGTCGACAATGGTCCCCGTGTCAATGTGCCTCTCCAGCTCGACGCTGAGGTGAACGAATTCAACGATTTGCAGACGCCTAAGAGTGCTCGTGCCTTCAATAGCCCCCAGAGCCCTGTCACGGTAAAGGACGGTACTAAGGGTGAGCTCGATGATGACCTCAACCCAACAGCTACCAATCAGAAGATCCTCTCTGCGCTTCGTGCCAACTTCGTCGCAGCTAACCCTACGATCGATGTTATCCTGCACTTCGAGTGTGGCTCGCTCATCGAGAACGTTCACTCTACGATGACCTACGAAGAGCCCCTCGGTCGCTATCGTCACGATAAGAATATCTCACTGTCCTCCGCCCTGGCCTCTGCGCTGTCCTCTTCTAATGGTACGGTCACGGTCTACACCGGTGGTACGAGCTACGATGCTACGACGGAGAGCTTCAAGGTCGCTCCTGTGATGGAAGAGATCAGCCTCTCTTCGGCTGCTTCTACTCCTGTCAACCTGCCTATCCTCTACGCCTCTACACCTATCTCGGTGAAGGTCACCGATGGCAAGCTCCTTCCTGTATCTACTACCACCAGCCAGCTGAAGCCCCAGGGCTCACTCCTTCTGGTGACCTTCCGTAACAACATGGACCAGGATGTTACCTTCGACGGGATCACTGCGGTTACGAACAACTACTTCGGTCCCAACAACGATTCGAAGCCCGCGCTCCTCAAGCTCAAGGGCTCAAAGAACGCTGCTACGGAGCTGACTACGGAGGCTACCAAGTACACCAGTAAGTATAGCACGGCTGTCGATGGCGGTAAGGCTTACACCTACTTCTATAAGGACTTCTCTGCGGCTCAGTTCACCGTTGCTCGTGGTGGTGCTCGCTCAGATAAGGCTGTGGTCTTCTGGGGATATAAGGGGGATGCTCTCGCCGTTGCTTCTGCTTCGGAGAACAAGCTGGACGACAATGGTCTGCTTATCAATGCTGCTACGGGGCTGATCCACGTCTATGCAAAGAATCCTAAGATCGGTGGTCAGGTCATCGCTCGTCCTAACTATAGCATTGCTCCTATCGGTGGTGCAAACTTCGCCCCCGCCGATGGTAAGGCTTACACGCTGAATTGCGAATTCTACACGCAGCCTCGTCAGGCCCTCGGCTATCTTGATAAGGGCTATCTCTATAAGGATGGTACGTGGAAGCACCATGATGTCAATGCTGGTGGTCTAACTAATGACCCGCAGCACTACAACAAACCCACTCTTCGTGCCGTGCCTTTGGTATCTTCTGCTGAGGCTAATGAGGTGCGCATTGCTGGCGTGACGACCTCTAAGGGTAAGATGTATATGCCTAATCAGGCTTGGCTCAATCTGATGAGTCTCTTCTGGCCTCTCGAATTCAGTGCTGGAGGTGGACGCTTCAAGGATTTCAGCGGCAAGTTCGCAAAGGGCTCCAGTGGCTACGACTACCGTGCGTATATCTATAATGAGCTGCTCCCCTATAAGGCTACGAACGATGATACGTCTGACTTCTCTGAAGCAGGCTTCGTGTGTGCGGACTACGCTAAGAAGGATCAGGATGTAGCTGATGACGCTCCTGGCTATGCTTATCGCCAGCTGTATATCTCTCCTCGTCGCTCGGATACGGGCGCCCATCCCCGTAGTAAGTACCAGACGCTGGTTCGCTACCTGACACGCATGAAGCTTGTTGATGGTGGTAAGTATGTCACCTCTATGGTTATCGAGTCACTCTATCTCGGGAAGTACTTCGTTGGGAATATCGTCACGACACCTCTCTATGTCGAGCCTAACAATGCGACGAAGCCCTTTACCTACCTCCAAGAGTCCGATCTCTTCGGTGTAGGTGCAGAGCCTACTCGCGGTATGGTCACACGTATCCTGATCAATGCTAATACGGTGAAGGATGTGCTGAAAAAGGATGCTTACCTGGAGCCCTACTCTACAGTGAAGACCTGGGATACAGCAGAGGGTATTAAGCTTGTGCACTGGGGGACAGTCGCAGGTCAATGGGAGAATGACGCGATGCTCAAGGCTTATGACAAGACGGCCCTCAAGCAGCTGATCGAGGCTGTCAATGCTACTAACCGCATCCCCATGACGAATCGCCTCTATGGCTATAATGCCTTCAGTGGTGGTATCTATTATGGCCTTAATAAGGGAGGTGCAAACGATGATGTCCGTGGTTTGTATAGCAACTTTACCTACCAACCTCTGCGTGCATACTCCACGACGTACCAGGGTGATGATGGTAGAAAGCCCCAGCAGGGACTCTAACCCCTCCCCAATAGGATCCCCTTATATCTAAGGTATAAGGTCGCAGGCCCCGCCCCTCTCGAAGGGTGCGGGGCCTGCTGCATACTTATAGATAGGTAAAATACTTAACTTTGTGTGAGGGAATTTTTTTTCTCTCACGTATTTGTCATAGAATGATAAGCTATGAGTAAGCATCCCTTCCGCGGGATGGGTGTGGCGCTGGTCACGCCCTTCACCGAATCGCAAGAGGTCGACTATAAGAGCCTGGAGCGCCTCCTCGAACATCTGCTCCGTGATGGGGCTACGGACTTCATCGTCATCCACGGGACGACGGGTGAGTCACCCTGCCTTACGCGCGAGGAGCGTCAGCGGGTCACCGACCACATCATCGAGCAGGTCGCAGGTCGCTGTCCGCTGATGGTCGGCCTTGGGGGTAATAATACCCGTGAGACGGCAGAGCGCCTTCGTGAGCTTGATCCTCGTGGTCTCTCGGGCATCCTCTCCGTCGTGCCCTACTACAACAAGCCTTCGCAGGAGGGGATGTACCGCCACTTTGCCCACCTGGCCGAGGCGAGTCCGCTACCGCTGGTGCTCTACAACGTGCCGGGGCGCGTCGGGGTGAATATGGCTCCCGACACCGCCGTGCGCTTGGCGCGGGACTTCGATAATATCATTGGGATCAAGGAGGCTTCGGGCTATCCCCAGCAGGCGGCACAGATCACCGCGTGCGAGCTTCCCGAGGACTTCGTCGTCCTCTCAGGCGATGATGCGCTCACCGTGCCCTTCATCCAGAATGGAGCCGTGGGCGTCATCTCCGTCGTGGGCAACGCCTATCCCCGCCTCTTCTCCCACCTGACGCACCTAGCTATGGAGGGACGTATCAATGAGGCCGACATGATCCAGACGGAGATGCGCGCCATCAATACCCAGCTCTTCCAGGAGGGGAATCCCGTCGGGATCAAGGCCCTGCTCTACCTCATGCGTCTCATCGACAGCAATAGCCTGCGTCTGCCCTTGGTCGCTGCGAGCCCCGAGCTCTCTGAGCGCCTTGACGCTACGCGCAAGGCTCTCGACATCTACGCCTCCCACCTCTTTGCCTAAGTGAGCCCGACGACAGAGATCTGCGACAGCTATTGGACGCTCGCCGAGCCTAGCGAAGGCGAGTACTCAGAGAAGAGAAGTAAGTTCCTCGCCTACGCCTATCCCGTGACGACCGAGGAGGAGGCGCTGGAGCGTGTGCGCGAGGTGCGTGCCCGCTACTACGATGCCCGCCACGTGTGCTGGGCTTATCGTCTGGGCCCTATGGGTGAGCCCTATCGTGCGAATGACGATGGCGAGCCCTCGGGGACGGCTGGTAAGCCCATTTATGGTATCCTCGTCTCGCTGGGGCTGACGGAGGTCATCGTCCTCGTCGTGCGCTACTTTGGTGGCGTGAAGCTCGGCACGAGCGGTCTCATCGAGGCGTATCGCGAAGCAGCCTTGGCAGCTCTCACCGATGCGCCCCGCCGTGAGTGTATCCTTACTGAGCGCATCCGCCTGACCTTCAGCTATGAGCTGATGGGTCCCGTGATGCGCATCGTCAAGGAGACCGAAGCGCGCGTCGTCGTGCAGGACTTTAGAGAGTCCTGCTTCCTTGAGCTCGAGCAGCGCCAGGGCTGTGCAGCTGAGCTACGCTCCCGTCTGGAGCAACTCTATGGGGTGACCCTCCTCCCCGAAGCCCCCGACTCCACCCATTCCGAAGAATAGTATATCCTAGATTAATAGATGGAAGAGAATCTACCCACTCCTGAGCCGGAAGCTATAGGCCAACTCACTGACGACGTCTCGGAGCTCAAGGCGAAGTCCGTCTCGGGCTTTGGCTGGTCGACGATCCAGCAGATCGTCGGGCGTGTGACTACCTTCGTGGTGAACCTCGCCTTGGCTCGCCTTCTCGTGCCGGAGGACTTCGGTACGCTCGCCGTACTGGGGATCTTCCTCGCTATCTCCGCCCAGCTTGCCGATATTGGCTTTGGGAGCTCGCTGACGCGCTCGGAGCGTGTCGATGATGCCGACCTCTCGACGATCTTCTACTACAACATCGGGATGAGTAGCCTGCTCTACCTCATCCTCTTCATCGCAGCACCGTGGATCGCAGAGTACTTCCGCAATCCCATCTTAGTGTCCGTCCTGCGTGTGATCTCGCTGAGCGTGGTCATCAACTCGCTGTATGGTATCCAGGCAATCTTGGTTTGGCGTCAGATGGAGTTCCGCAAGGATATGCTCATCCAGCTGGCTTCGGGTGTGCTGTCTGGGCTGACGGGTATCGTGATGGCTTACTTCGGCTTCGGCTACTGGTCACTGGTGGGTATGGGGCTGGCAAACTCCATCGTGCGCCTCATCGGCTACTGGTGCTCGTCCCCTTGGCGGCCTAAGATGATCTTCAGCATGGAGAAGCTCAAGCTTCACTTCGGCTATGGCTCGCGTATGGTCGGCGCTGGGATGATCACCACGCTGTACAACAACCTGATGACGATCCTCATCGGGCGCTACTTCTCGCTGTCGACCCTCGGGCTCTATGGCAATGCTAACGCCCTATATATCGTCCCTGTCTCGGTCATCGCTGACCCCATCAACAAGGTGACTTTCCCCGTCTTCGTGCGCTTCCAGAATGATAAGGAGCGCCTTCGTGCGGGCTATCGTCGTGTGATGCGCCTCCTATTCCAGCTCTCTTGTCCGCTGATGATCGCGCTGGTCGTGCTGGCTAATCCCCTCTACCACTTCTTCTACGGAGATAAGTGGATGGCGGCTGCACCTTACTTCCAGATCCTCTGTATCTGTGGGATTCTCTTCCCTATCAACTCCTATAATATCAATCTCCTTGAGGCCAAGGGCCGCAGTGATCTGCACCTCCGTCTGGAGATTATCCGGCGTATCATCGGGGTCGCTGCAGCCTTCATCGGCTTGCAGTTCGGTATCTACGGGCTACTGTGGAGTACGGCGATCACGCAGGTGATCTTCCTCTTCATCAATAGCCATTACTCGGGTCGATTCATTGACTTCCCCCTCGGTCAGCAGCTCGGTGAACTCTTCCCCTTTGCGCTGATGAGTGCTGCGGCTGGTGGCGTCCTTTGGGCACTTGATACCTATGCATTATCATCACTTGCCGACTTTTGGCGTTTATCTATTGGGAGTACAGTATTAGGGCTGACCTATCTCCTCTTGGTCTACCTCTTTGCCCGTGAAGACTACCTCTATGTGTGGGGTCTCGTGCGCCACTATGTGCTGCGTCGTCCTGCCACCCAGTCCTGACAAATTGTTATCTTTGTAGCCATTGGTCTACAATACATTGTATCACGTCCATAATCATAGAATGAGAATTATGAAGAAGATCATCTTGGCCTCTCTGGCACTTGTGGCAGTTGCTTCGCTGAGCTCCTGCGGTGCGAAGAAGAGCGCTTATCGTAAGGCCTACGAGCAGGCTAAGCAGCGTGAGGTCGCTACTCAGAGCACCACACCAGCCGTACAGTATGAAGCTCCTGCAGCTGCTCCTGCTGTCCCCGTGACCGTACGCAAGGAGCGTGTCACGACTTACCAGGGCGAAGATGCTACCCGTCTGAAGCGCTATAGCGTAGTCGTAGGTAGCTTCCAGAATCCTACGAATGCTCGCAACCTCAAGGATCGTATGGTCCAGGCTGGCTACAGCGCCGTCCTCGCTACCAACGACGTAGGTATGCTGCGTGTCATCGTAGCCAGCTTCGATACGCGCGAAGAAGCTGTTGCAAGCCGTGACGCTATCAAGGCTCGCTTTGCTCCTGACTTCAAGGATGCATGGCTCCTGGAAAACGATAACTAATCAGACTTTATAGCCCCCGCCCCAATCCCTGGGGCGGGGCTACCTATATCTATATGGAGATACTACAGAGCTATTCGCTACGTGAGCACAATACCTTCGGTATCGATGCCCAGGCTGACTGGTTTATCCCCTTCGCCAGCATCGAGGATCTCCAGCTATTGAGCCGTGACGAGTACTTCCAAGAGTGTCGCTGTATCACTATTGGTGAGGGAAGCAACCTGCTCTTCCTCACCAATTTTCATGGGATCGTACTCCACTCGGTGATCCAAAGCATTGAGCGTCTCGCTGAGACGGCCGATACGGTCGACCTCCTCGTCGGCTCAGGCGTCAAGTGGGACGACTTCGTAGCCCAGATGGCCGAAGCCGAGCTCTACGGCGTCGAGAACCTCTCCCTCATCCCAGGCGAAGTCGGTGCTGCCGCTGTGCAGAACATCGGGGCCTATGGCGCTGAGATCTGCGAGGTCATCCGCGAGGTGCACACGGTGCATCGTCGTACGGGCGAGGTGCGTCACTTCGCTGTCGAGGAGTGCAACTACAGCTATCGCCATAGCTTCTTCAAGGAGCCCGAGGCAGCTGACTACATCGTCACGCACGTCCTCCTTCGCCTCTCCAAGCACCCCCATCTGAAGCTCGACTATGCTGACCTCCGTCAGCGCGTGGGGGCTCGCACGGCGACGCCTACCGCCCGTGATGTACGTGACGAGGTCATCCGCATTCGTCAAGAGAAGCTCCCCGACCCGAAGGCCTTGGGCAATGCAGGTAGCTTCTTTATGAACCCCATCATCTCGGCCGAGGCTTTTGAGCGTCTTCGTGAGGCTTATCCCGAAGCACCGCACTACGATCTCCCCGACGGACAAGTGAAGGTCCCTGCAGGCTGGCTCATCGACCGCTGTGGTCTCAAGGGCTATCGTCTCGGGCATGCCGCCGTCTATGAGCGTCAGGCACTCGTCCTCGTCAATGCTGATGGCGAAGCTACGGGGCAGGACATTGCTCGCTTGGCAGAGTATGTGCAGGAGCAGGTCGCAGAGCGCTTTGGCCTACAGATCACCCCTGAGGTGAGGTACATCTCTTAGATAGCCACCCTTCACCTCGCTGCTTATTCACCTAACTACTCGCTCTACCACGCACCCTCTCTCACTCGATAGAGAAGGTATCTCTTTGCCGTGGTAGCTCTCCCTCCTACTTACATGAAGGTAATTCTTCTCGGTACGGGCACCAGCACTGGTATCCCCGAGGTAGGCTGTGGCTGCCCTGTGTGCCATAGCTCGGATGCTCGTGACCGTCGTCTGCGCACCTCTGCCCTCATCATCACCGAGGGTGGGAAGCGTATCCTCATCGACTGTGGCCCTGACTTCCACTACCAAGCCACACGTCTCGGTATCGATCGTATCGATGCGATCCTCTTGACTCACGAGCACTACGACCACACGTTCGGCCTGGATGATGTGCGTACCATCGCGTGGCGTCAGGATATCCCCATTTACGGGCAGCAGCGCGTCCTCGACTCGGTGCGTGCTCGTATGCACTACGTCTTCAGTGACCATCCTTACCCAGGGACGCCTCGCTTCACCCTCTGCCCGATAGAGGAGGGGAGTGATGCCTCCTTCGAGCTTTTCGGTGAGCGTGTCACGCCCATCTCGCTGGCGCACGGCTCGCTACCTATCGTGGGCTATCGTATCGGCGAGGTGAGCTACATCACCGATATGAAGACCATCGAGCCCAGCGAATGGGCTAAGGTCAGTGGCTCACAACTCCTCGTCATCAATGCCCTGCGCTATCAGCGTCCGCACCCCAGCCACCAGTCGGTGGAGGATGTCGAGCGCCTGCTGCCTGAGCTTGCCGTTCGCCCCAAGCTGACCCTTCTCACGCACCTCTCGCACCATGCCCCTTCGCATGCCCAGCTGGAGGCTATGCTCCCCGAAGATCTGCAGCCTGCTTACGACCAAGAGTATATCGTGGTCGACGAAGCGGGTCCCCGTATCCTTCCTCTCCCAGCGTATGTAGAGCCCTACAGCTATCGCGATATGGGCCGTATCGCCTATGCTGATGCGTGGGCACTGCAGAAGGAGCTCTTCGAAGCCCAGCTGAAGGCTAAGCACGAGCACCGCCCCACGGAGTCCTTCCTCCTCTTCTGTGAGCACAATCCCGTCTTCACTATGGGCCTCCATGCCGATGCGACGAATATGCTGATGAGCGAGGACTTCCTCCGTGAGAATGGCTACGACTTCTTCTCCGTCGAGCGCGGGGGGGATGTCACCTACCACGGCCCTGGGCAGATCACCGGCTATCCCATCCTCGATCTGGAGCGCTTCGGTCTCGGGCTGAAGGCTTATATTGAGCTGCTGGAGCAGTCGGTCATCGAGCTTCTCGCCTTCTTCAAGATCGAATCGGGGCTGAAGGACGGCGCTACGGGCGTGTGGCTCGATGTCGGTGATCCCCAGCGCGAGCGTAAGATCTGTGCTATCGGTGTTAAGAGCAGCCGCTACGTCACGATGCACGGCTTCGCCCTCAATGTCAACACCGACCTCGCTCCCTTCCAGCTCATCAATCCCTGTGGCTTCAAGGAAGGCAAGGTCGCCTCTATCGCTGGCGAAGTGGGTCACGAGGTGGACTTCACCGTGGCTAAGCATCTCTTAGCTTCGATCCTCCATCGTCGTCTTGCGGCCCTCCTTCCTCCGCGTTTCTAATCCCCCCAATCCCTCCCTTTTACATCCCCATCACTCACATCATATCCTATGACTACTGAGTTCAATCTCTCTACACCGCCGCTCCTGTTCTCGGCGATCTCTCTCATCCTCCTGGCTTATACCAATCGCTTCCTCTCCTATGCCTCTACGGTGCGCAGCCTCAAGGAGCGCTACGAGAATAACCCCGAAGGTGAGCCTACCTCCCTCAAGCAGATCGAGAACCTCTACCGCCGTCTTGACCTCATCCGCTGGATGCAGGTGCTCGGTGCATCGAGCCTGCTGGTCTCGCTCGTGGCTATGTTCCTCTACTACCTGGAGTGGAACGTCGCTGGTGGCGTCGTCTTCGGCGTCGGTATGGTCCTTCTGGCGCTCTCGCTCTGCGTCTGCATCTGGGAGATCCAGATCTCGGTGAAGGCCCTCAACCTCAGTCTCCAGTCCATCCGTCGTGAGCGCAGTGGCTCACTTCGTCAGCGCCCCGATGATGAGACCCTCCAGCGTGAGAAGTCTCGCAGCAAGCGCAAGAAGAACCGCGACAATAAGGAGGGCAAGGAAGCTTCTTCCCAGCCCGCAGCTCCTGCTCAGCCTCAGGAGAAGCAGTCCAACCAAGGTCAGCAGGGTGGTGGTCGTCAGCCCCGTCAGGAGCGTGGCGAACGCAACGAACGCAATGACCGCGGTGAGCAGCGTCAGGAGCGTGGTGAGCGTCAAGAACGTAATGACCGCCAGGAGCGTGGCGAACGCCGTGAGCAGAATCGCCAAGAGCGTAGCAATGATCAGTCCGAGCGCCCGGCTCGCGAAGGTCGTGGCAATGGCAATAACGACGGTAACAACAATGGTAATGGTGGCGGCAACGGAGGCAATAACAACGGCAACAACCGCCGTCAGCGCCCCGAGCGTCAGGAGCGTCCCGAGCGCAATAGCGAAGCTACTCAGCAGTCTGCCTCTGAGGTAGCGCCTGCAGCTACGACGCCTGTCGAAGTACCCGCTGAGCGCCAGCCTCGTGCAGAGCGTACAGAACGCAATGATCGCCCCGAGCGTAGCCAGCAGCCCGCCGAAGGTCAGCAGCGTGAGGACCGCCGTCACCGTCAGCAGGAGCGCCAGCAGCGCCCCCAGCAGGAGGCGACGCCCGTAGCTCGTCCTGCCGAAGCCCCCGCAGCTGCCCCTGCTCCAGCTCCACAGCCCACGCCTGCACCAGCGACTACTCCCGCTCCCGTCGTGCAGGAGCAGCGCCCTGTGGCTCAGCCCGAGCGCCCCGCAGTCCAGCCTGCCGAGCGTCCTGCTCGTCCTATGAGCTACGAAGAGGCTGTTGCCCGTCAGCGTGAAGCCCAGGAGTCCGCAGCGAAGCCCGCTACACCCTCCGTGCCCCGCACCAACGAAGAGGAATAGTCCTTAGGGCTACTTCCCTTCCTCCCCATACGAGTCATTCGGCTCCTTCACCCAACGCAGGGTGGAGGAGCCGAATGCGTTTAGCCCACCCTTGAAGGGGAAGATTCGTCCTCGTAGGGAAGGGTGATATGAACCTATATTGGTCAGTGGGTGAACCTAAATGAGGCTGTTGCATAGAGTCCTGCCCTCTATTTCGAGTGCTAAGGCCTCGCGCATCCAGCTCCCCGATATGCCTCCCCGAAGTGACCGCTCAAGCCCTTCGCCTTATTGCGAGTATTCTTCTTATTCAGCGGAGGAAAACGCGCTGTTCTCGTGAAGAAAAAAGCGCTTTCCCATAGTGGTCTTCCTCTGTCTACGCACGTAGTCTTAAAGACCAGGTACGTAAATCCAAATATCCACGTACATAGATATTAGATCCACGTATGTAGCCCAAACTTATTTGCCACTCATCCACAACTTTTATCCCTACGCGGAGCAACAACCTAATAGAGGTCACTTCACAAAGCTATATAGGAATCAGTCCAAAGCTATATAGGTCGTCGTCTCGACCAATATAGCTTCGCATCGTGACCTATATAGCTTCACCCGCCGACCAATATAGGTTCGTTCTTATAAATCGTAGGGAGCTGTCCTCGCTCCTTCGCGGGCTTCCCCTTAGATATCGCTATCTTTGTCCTATAGACCAATAAGCTTTCCACAAGAATATATGACTTGGCAGCAGATCAAAGACTCCCTGCGCGTCCAGCTCTGGATGCTTCTGAAGGGGCGTAAGTATAGCCAACAGTATCGAGCTACGGCCGATCGCCGTCGTGCCCTGCGTGTGCATGACTCGTGGGAGACCCTCGATGAGATCCTCCGCACGGGTGCTTCGGTGAGCCGCTTTGGCGACGGAGAGCTGCAGATCATGCAGCGCTACCTCGACGAACTCGAGCGCCCTTCGTCGGCCGAAGAGGTGGATACCTTCCAACACTACGATGCCTCCCTCGGTAAGCGCCTCTATGAGGTGTGGCAGGTGCCCTCGTCGGAGCGCCATCTGAACTGCGTGCCCTACGCCTTCAAGGACTCCTCCCCCCACCGCGGGTACAACCGCATCTTCTTCGAGCGTGAGGCTCTGATGCGCCTTCCTGCACTGGAGAAGCTTGCTCGCGAACACGACTTCTACGATACGAACTTCACCCGCTTCTATATGGGGCGCTATGATATCCGCGACTATCCTGCGTACATCGAGCGTATGAAGGCGATCTGGAAGGATCGTGACCTGCTCTTCGTCGAGGGCGAGAAGTCGCGCCTAGGTGTCGGCAATGACCTCTTCGATGGCGCACGTAGCGTGAAGCGTGTCCTCTGTCCTGCGACGGATGCTTGGGGTAGTTATCCCGAGATCCTCCGTCTGGCGAAGGAGCATGGAGAGGGACGCCTCGTCCTCATTGCCCTCGGGCAGACGGCGACCGTCCTCGCCTATGACCTCTCCGAAGCAGGTCTGCAGGCCATTGACCTCGGTCACGTGGATGTGGAGTATGAATGGTATCGCATGGGGGCGAAGACCAAGGTGCCCATCCCGGGGAAGTACGTCAATGAAGCTCCCGGCGGGCGTACTGTCGCCGAGCATCCTGCACAAGCCGCTTACCTCCAGCAGGTCGTAGCCCGTGTAGGCGAAGCGAAGCCCACTTCGACGGCCGCTCTGACGACTACCGTCTATCCTATCGAGGGGCTGAGCTGCGGGCACTGCGTAGCGCGTGCTACCGAAGCCCTCAAGGCTGTGGCGGGCGTTAGCTCCGTCACTATCTCGCTGGAGGCTGGCGAGGCAAGTGTCACCTATGATGCTGAGCACTGCACGCCCGAGGCACTTCGGGCTGCGGTAGAGGCCGCTGGCTATACGCTCCGCATCGACGCGCCCAAAGCATAGCAAAACAAGGGTGCCAGCTTCGGCTTGACCGAACGAATAGGCGGTATGGGTTGTTTTATCCATACCGCATCGATCATCGGTGAGGGGTACATCTGCAGACGGCAGGCGTACCCCTTGCCCGTACTAATAGTTATATTCATTCCATATGGTCAAGAGATCTTTCCCCCTCCTGGGACTTAACTGCGCAGCCTGCGCCGCTCATTCGACGAAGGCCCTGGAGAGTACGCCTGGCGTGCAGTCTGCCACCGTCAACCTCGCCTCCGCCACGGCCTTTGTAGTCTATGATGAGACGCAGTGTACCCCCGAGATGCTCCGTGCAGCTGTGGCTGCTATGGGCTATGATCTGCGTATCGATGAACCCGAGGTGGGCGAGCTGGAGGCACTTCGTCAGCGGGAGGAGCGTGCCCTGCAGCGTAAGACGCTGGTGGCAGTCGTCCTCTCGCTCATCGTGATGGTGCTGATGATGTGGCCGCCGATGACGCTCCCGAAGTCGCTCATCTCCGCTGTCCTCGCTGCCGTGACCCTCATCTGGGCAGGCTCGGGCTTCTTCGCGCGCGGCTGGCGTCAGCTACGTGCTGGGGCGGCGGGCATGGATCTGCTGGTGATGCTCTCGACCTCGGTGGCCTTCGTTTACAGCCTCTATCATCTGGGCGAATACCTCTTCATCGCGCCAGAAGCGCACCACCTGCACCACCTTTATTTCGAAGCCGCCTCGATGACGGTAGCCTTCGTTCTTCTCGGCAAGGTGCTTGAAGCACGAGCACAGCGTCGCACGTCGTCGGCTCTGCGTCGCCTCATGGGCGGTCAGCCGAAGACCGTGCATCAACTCCTCCCCTCGGGCGAAGTCATCACGCTGCCCGTCAGTGAGGTCGAGCCCGGTATGGAGCTGCGTGCCCTGCCGCACGAACTCTTCGCCGTCGATGGCGAGGTCATCTCGGGAGAATCCTATGCTGACGAGCAGCTCATCAGTGGCGAGCCCATTCCTGTGGCGAAGGTCGCTGGCTCCGAAGTCTATGCTGGTACGCTCAATGGCTCGGGGACGCTCGTCTATCGAGCTCGTGAGGTAGGTCGTGCGACGGTACTCTCCCGCATCATCCGTCTTGTGGAGGAAGCGCAGTCGTCACGCGCGCCGATTCAGCAGGTCGTGGATCGAGTGGCACGAGTCTTCGTGCCCGTGATCGTCCTCATCGCCGTCTTGACCTTCGTCGTATGGGGCTTACTTAGCCCTGCGGATGGCTGGGAGCACGGCTTTGTTGCCGCCGTCACGGTGCTTATCATCGCTTGCCCCTGCGCTCTGGGACTGGCTACCCCTACCGCTATCATGGTGGGTATCGGCCGTGGCGCCGAAGAAGGGCTCTTGGTGCGCAATGCCGAGGCGCTGGAGGCTGCAGGCCATGTCGATACCTTGGTCTTGGATAAGACGGGCACCATCACCGAGGGACGTCCCGAAGTGAAGGCCATACGCTGGTGCTCTGGTGAGAAGGATACTTCCTTAGCTACTATCTTGGCTGCCCTTGAAGAGCGTTCATCACACCCCTTGGCTGGTGCTATCGTTCGTGCGCTTGGCGTATCTACGCAGGGAGTAGCCGAACCCACGAGCTTCCGCGAAGAGGCGGGGCGTGGGCTGGAAGGTGTCGTCGATGGGGTGACCTATCGTGTCGGGCAGCGTGCCTTCGTGGAAGAGGTCTCGGGGGCACTCAGTGCCGAAGCCTTGAAGGCCTTAGAGGATGGCGAGCGCTCGGGTGCTACGTGTAGCCTCTTTGCCCATAGTGGGGAGGTGCTGGCCGTCATTCTTATCGCCGATACGATACGTGCCACCTCGGCCGAAGCTATCGCATCACTGCGTGCTCGTGGGCTGGAGGTCATCATGCTCACGGGTGATGGGCCGAGTGCTGCCCGTGCTGTCGGCGAAGCTGTCGGGGTAAGCCGTGTCGTAGACAGCGTGCGCCCCGAGGAGAAAGCGGCCTTCGTCGAAGGTCTGCAGAAGGAAGGGCGTCGTGTGGCGATGGTCGGCGACGGTATCAATGATGCTGCGGCCTTGGCACGTGCCGACCTCTCGATAGCGATGGGCAGTGGGAGTGATCTGGCGATGGAGACCGCGATGGTGACGCTTCGTAGCTCCGACCTCAAGGCCTTGGAGCGCTTCTTCCATCTGGCACGCACGACCCTCAGGACCATTCATCAGAACCTCTTCTGGGCGTGCATCTACAACCTCATCGCCATCCCCGTGGCGGCAGGTGTGCTCTATCCCTTCACGGGCTACCTGCTCAATCCGATGCTCGCTGGTGGGCTGATGATGCTCAGTAGCCTCAGCGTCGTCACCAACAGCCTCCTCAGCGCACGCCGCCACCATAGCTAAATAGCGCTCCCGTGATATTTAGGTATCTTTGTGCCCTATAATAAAGGATAATAGATACGGATACTCTTAAAGTATACACACCATTATGTCAGATATGCCTAACAGCGTAGCCCCAGCAGAGAGTGGGGAAGAGAAGAAGAGCCTGAACTTCGTCGAGCAGATCGTCGAGGGCGATCTTCGTGCCGGGAAGAATGATGGACGCATCCAGACGCGCTTCCCACCAGAGCCCAACGGCTATCTCCACATCGGGCACGCCAAGGCCATCTGCATGGACTTCGGTATCGCAGAGAGCTACGGCGGGGTGTGTAACCTCCGCTTCGACGATACGAACCCCACGAAGGAAGACGTCGAGTACGTCGATGCGATCCGTGAGGATATCGAGTGGCTCGGCTTCCACTGGGGCAATATCTACTATGCTTCGGACTACTTTGAGCGTCTGTACCAGTTCGCAGAAGAGCTGATCCGTGCAGGCCATGCCTACGTCGATGAGCAGACTGCCGAGGAGATCGCAGCGCAGAAGGGTACGCCTACCACCCCTGGTGTCGCTAGCCCCTATCGCGATCGTCCCATCGAGGAGAGCCTCGATCTCTTCCGTCGCATGAACGCTGGGGAGTTCCCCGAAGGCGCGATGATCCTGCGAGCGAAGATCGATATGGCTTCGTCGAACATGCACTTCCGCGACCCCATCATCTACCGCATCATCAAGGTGCCTCACCACCGTACGGGTACGAAGTGGGGCGTCTATCCCATGTATGACTTTGCTCATGGGCAGAGCGACTTCTTCGAAGGGGTGACGCACTCGATCTGTACGCTGGAGTTCGAGGTGCACCGTCCGCTATATGATTACTTCGTAGACCTCCTGAAGAAGGTCGAGCCCAATCACCCCGAGGGCTACCGCCCACGACAGATTGAGTTCAACCGCCTGAACCTCACCTACACGATGATGAGCAAGCGTAAGCTCCTTCAGCTCGTGCAGGAGGGCCACGTAGCAGGCTGGGATGACCCTCGTATGCCGACGATCTGTGGGTTGCGTCGTCGTGGCTATACGCCCGAGTCCATCCGCAGCTTCATCGATAAGATCGGCTACACGAAGTACGATGGTATCATCGATATGGCGCTCCTCGAGCACGCTGTCCGTGAGGATCTCAACCGCCAGGCCCTGCGTGGCTCGGCCGTCCTCGACCCCGTGCGCCTCATTATCACGAACTACCCCGAGGGACAGACGGAGGATATGAGCTTCCTCAATAACCCCGAAGATCCCAACTCCGACAGCCACATCATCCGCTTCTCGCGTGAGCTCTTCATCGAGCGTGAGGACTTCATGGAGGATGCTCCGAAGAAGTACTTCCGCATGACCCCTGGTCAGGAGGTGCGTCTCAAGAGTGCCTACATCGTGCGCTGCACGGGCTGTAAGAAGGATGAGAACGGCAATGTCATCGAGGTCTACGCTGAGTACGACCCCGAGACGCTCAGCGGTCGCCCCGAGAGCAACCGCAAGGTCAAGGGCACGATCCACTGGGTATCTGCCACGGATAGCGTCCCTGCCGAAGTGCGTCTCTACGACCGTCTCTTCCTCGATGAGAACCCCTCTGAGGCTGCTAAGGACAAGGAACTCGCTGAGCTCCTCAATCCCGAGTCACTCACCATCGTGCGCGAAGCACGTGTCGAGCCCTTCCTAGCTCAGGCTAAGTGTGGCGAGTACTATCAGTTCCAGCGCGTCGGCTACTTCTGCGTAGACCCCGATAGCCGCCCTGATCACCTCGTCTTCAACCGCACGGTATCGCTCAAGGATACGTGGAAGAAGGTCAATAAGTAGTCCCCTCCCACAGATATGATCGAGTCCTTAGGCTTCATCCAAGATATCCTCCATCACCTGAACTACTTCTGGGTGACGGTGCTTATGGCGATCGAATCGTCATTCATCCCCTTCCCTTCTGAGGTCGTCGTACCCCCTGCAGCCTACAAGGCGGCTACGGGCGAGATGAATATCTTCCTCGTCGTGCTCTTCGCCACGCTCGGCTCGGATATAGGTGCGCTGATCAACTACTATCTGGCGCGCTATCTCGGCCGCCCGATTGTATATAAGTTCGCCAACTCTCGTATCGGTCGCCTCTGCCTGCTGAGTCAGGAGAAGATCGAGAAGGCCGAAGCTTACTTCGTGAAGAACGGTATCAGCTCCACGCTCATCGGGCGTCTTGTCCCAGGGATCCGTCAGCTTATCTCTATCCCTGCGGGGCTGGCAGGTATGCCTCTCAGTCGCTTCCTCCTCTACACCACCATCGGTGCCGGATCGTGGAACGTCGTCCTGGCACTCCTCGGCTACTTCATCGGTAAGACCGTACCGCCCGAGCTCTTCGCCGAGACCATCCAGCGCTATAGCACGACGATCGGCCTCATCATCCTCGGCGTCCTCATCGTCGGTGGTGTCGGCTACTACCTCTACAAGCGCCGTCAGAAGGCTGCCTAATTCAAGGGCGCATCACTACCACCTCTAAGGGTAGGTCCCCATCGCCACCTGTGCTATGGGGGCGCACCCTTAGAGGTTTCTTTTTTGCCGTACCTCTCTTTATCCCGTCTTCCTGTGACCACCCTCTCTCTTACGCTGAGCCCCTATCAGGCGTCTTCGGATGCTACGCTGCGCGAGGTCGTGGCGCGTGAGCTCGCCCTGCCGCTGGAGTCTATCACCTCGGTCGTGGTACGCCGTCGCAATATCGATGCTCGTCAGCGCCGTATCCTCGTCAATCTCTCCGTCGAAGTCTATCTCGATGGCGAGCAGCCAGCCGTGGATGACTTCTCCGACCTCGCCTATCCCGATGTCTCGTCGGCACCCTCGTCGGTCGTCGTCGGTGCTGGGCCTTGCGGGCTCTTCGCTGCGCTCAGGCTCATCGAGCTGGGTGTGCGCCCCATCGTCGTAGAGCGTGGGCAGGATGTGATGCAGCGCCGTCGCGACCTCGTCCAGCTGGAGAAGTCGGGCATCGTCGATCCCGAGTCGAACTATAGCTTTGGCGAAGGCGGTGCGGGTGCCTTCTCGGACGGCAAGCTCTATACGCGAAGCAAGAAGCGTGGGAGCGTGGAGAAGATCCTCCGTGTCTTCTGTCGCTTCGGTGCCGACCCGAAGATCCTCATCGATGCCCACCCACATATCGGTACGGACAAGCTCCCCATCATCATCCGCCGTATGCGCGAGCAGATCATCGCCTCGGGTGGTGAGGTGCACTTCGCGTGCCGTATGGAGGAGCTGATCCTTGAGCGTGGTGAGGTGCGTGGTGTCGTCTGCTCGGGGGATCGTACCTTCCACGGCCCTGTGCTACTGGCTACGGGGCACTCGGCACGCGACGTCTACCGCTACCTGCATCGTGCGGAGATCCTTATCGAAGCCAAGCCCATCGCTGTCGGCGTGCGTCTTGAGCACCCGCAGTCGCTCATCGATGAGATCCGCTACCACAGCCCCGAGGGGAGAGGGAAGTACCTCCCGGCTGCCGAATATGTCTACAAGGCGCAGGCCGAGGGTAGGGGAGTGTATAGCTTCTGTATGTGTCCTGGGGGCTTCGTCGTCCCTGCCTCCACGGGGCCAGAGGAGACCGTCGTCAACGGGATGTCGCCAGCTAACCGCGGCTCGCGCTGGGCGAACTCAGGCCTTGTCGTAGAGCTTCACCCCGAGGATATCCCTGCTACGGGCATTAAGGTTGAGGATCCTGCATCGCCTCTTGCCCTGATGCAGTGGTGCGAAGCCTTCGAGCATAAGAGCTATCTGGCGGCTAACCGCTCGCTCCGTGCACCTGCTCAACGTATGACGGATTTCGTCGCACGCCGCCATTCGTCCACGCTGCCCTCGTCGTCCTATACGATGGGGCTTACCTCGAGCGACCTGCACGAGTGGATGCCCGACTTCATCACGCGCCGTCTCTCGGCTGGCTTCCGTGCCTTCGACCGCACGACGCGTGGCTTCCTCACGGGCGAAGCTCAGCTCATCGGCGTGGAGTCACGTACCTCATCACCCGTGCGTATCCCCCGTGACCGCATGACCTATGCGCACCCCGTCGTCGCAGGCCTCTATCCTGCGGGCGAAGGTGCTGGCTTCGCTGGCGGTATCGTCTCGGCGGCTATCGATGGGGAGAATGCTGCGCAGCAGATCGCTCTCGCCCTCGGCCGGTAGTTCGTACCTCTACTGAGCGCCTCGGTGTGCTCTTCGTGCCCCTTCTCTCTGTCCCTTTTCGGGCAGGAAGAAGGGGCTCTTTTTTGCTCTTCACATTGAGCCTCTTGGAGAAGGGTGCTATGAACCTATATTGCTCGGCGGGTGAACCTATATGGTAGGTTGTTGCTCTGCGTATGGAGAAAAGTTGCGGACGAGTGGCAGAAAAGTTTGGGCTACGTACGTGGCTCTAATATCTACGTGCGTGGATATTTAGATTGACGTACCTGGTCTTTAAGACTACGTGCATAGACAGAGAAAAACCACCACGTGAAGGCGCTTTTTTCTTCACGAGAACGATGCTTGTCCCTCCGCTGAATAAGAGGAGTACTCGCGATAAAGCGAAGGGCTTGTGTATCACTTCGGGGAGGTATATTGCGGGGCTGGGCGTGCGATACCTTAGCGCTCTAAACCTCTCTTGTGAGTGAGGTGCTACACTCCCCGCGAAGGTGCTCCTTGAGTAGCCTTTCTCGGGGGTGAGAGCGCGGGTGGATAGAGACGATATGAGCGCGGCGGCCGCTTATCTAATTCTTAGCTATCTTTGCAGGCGTACCGAGCGTGGCAAATGGGCGAGCAGAGATACTGGCCCTATGTCACTCGGGCGTTATCTCATAGATGCGTAGACAGACAGAATTCGGACAGAAGGTAGCGTTGGGGGTCGTAGCCCTCGTCATCCTCGCTGCCTGCGGTACGCGACATAAGGCTCCCAAGCGTGAGGCCAAGGTACAGCAGAAGACCTTGGCAGGGGGGCGTGCGTCTTCGTCTACCGACACGACGAGTACGCTCACGCAGCTCAGCTCCTTCCTCCCCGACTCCTCCCTATCAGATAGCCTCAAGGGCACTGGTGGTGTGCGTCTTGATAGCCTGCAGAAGAAGGCCGACACGCTCATGACTCGCCCCGATAGCCTCGACAGTCTTAGCTCGCTTCGTCTCAATACCCTCAGCCTGACGGCCGAGGAAGCCGAGCGCCGTGAGCGTCGCCGTCGCCAGCGTGAGAGCTTCGATGATATCATCGCCTACAAGGCGCAGGACTCGATGGTCCTCATCGGGCAGAGCTTGACCTACCTCTTCGGGCCCAGTACCGTGGACTATAAGGACAAGGGGATGGATGCGAACTTCATGCGCCTCAACCTTGACAGCAACCTCGTCTACGCGCACTATATCCTCGATAGCACGGGGAAGGCTACGGCCTACCCAAAGTTCCGCGACGGTGGGGAGAGCTATGAGGCGAAGAGCCTGAACTACAACTTCAAGACAAGTAAGGGCTTCATCACGGGCGCTGTCACCCAGCAGGGCGAAGGCTATATCACGGCCGAGCGCACGAAGATGGTCAGCAATAACTGCCTCTACATGGAGAACGGGCGCTATAGCACCTGTGACAACCACGAGCATCCGCACTTCTACTTCATGCTGACCAAGGGTAAGGCTCGCCCGCAGAAGAACGTCGTCGCCGGGCCTTCGTACCTCGTCATCGCTGACGTGCCGATGCCTATCGGTCTGCCCTTCGGTTTCTTCCCATTCAATAAGAGCTATTCCTCGGGTATCATCATGCCGAAGTACGGGGAAGAGACGCAGCGTGGCTTCTACCTGCGCGAGGGGGGGTATTACTTCGCCTTCAACGACTACGTCGACCTGGCCCTCACGGGGGACTGGTATAGCCTCGGCTCATGGGGGCTCAATGCCCGATCGAACTACCGCAAGCGCTACCGCTTCGGGGGGAGCGTCAACCTCAGCTATCTCACGACCAAGACGGGGGAGCGCGATGTCGTCGGGGACTTCTCCGAGAGCCGTGACTTCCGCATCAACTGGACGCATACGCAGGACTCCAAGGCCAACCCCAACGAGACCTTCTCGGCGAGCGTGAACTACTCGACGAGCTCCTTCAACCACAACTCGCTCGCCACGCTCTACAACCCCAGCATCGCGGCACAGAATACCAAGAACTCCTCGGTCAACTATAGCCGCAACTTCCCTGGTACACCCTTCCGCATCTCCGCCTCTATCGAAGCGACGCAGACCTCTGTCGACTCGATGGTCACGATGAGCCTGCCGAATATCGCTATCAGCATGAATCGTATCTACCCCTTCAAGCGCAAGAAGCGTGTCGGGGCAGAGCGCTGGTACGAGAAGATCAGCATCAGCTACTCGGGGCAGTTCCGCAATAGCATCTCCACGAAGGAGAACCGCCTCTTCCAGTCCAACCTCATCAAGGACTGGAACAATGGCTTCTCCCACAACATACCCATCTCGGCGTCGTACAAGCTCTTCAGCTACATCGACCTCACGCTGAGTGCGAACTACAACGAGCGCTGGTACACCTACAAGTCGGTCAAGGAGTACAATGCGACGACCGACCGCACGGAGTTTCGCCGTATCTATGGCTTCAACCGCGTGTACGACTTCTCCACGTCGGCGAGCCTAAATACCACGCTCTACGGCTTCTTCCAGCCGTGGAAGATCTTCGGCGATAAGGTGCAGATGATCCGTCACCGCATCACGCCACGTGTCGGTATCAGCTACACGCCAGACTTCGGCGATAAGATGTGGGGCTACTACGACCGCCTGCAGTACATCGACAATGCCGGTGTCGCCCACTCGGAGGAATATGCTCGCTTCGGCGATGGTCATATCTTCGGTATGCCTGGGCGTGGGAAGACCGCCGCGATCAACTTCGGCATCGACAACAACCTCGAGATGAAGGTGCGCGCGAAGACCGACAGCACCGAGACCACGAAGAAGATCAGCCTCATCGACAACCTCTCGCTGAGCTCGAGCTACAACCTCGCTGCCGACTCCTTCCAGCTCGCCGATATCAACGCCAGCATCACGCTGCGCTTCTCGCCCTCACTCCAGCTCTCTCTCAGTGGTGCCTTCGACCCCTATATGTACGGGCATACCACGGACGCTGCGACGGGGCGTGTCAGCGAGTACCGCGTGAATAAGCTCCGTATCTTCAACGGCAAGGGCTTCGGTAGCCTCCGTGGTACGGGTACCTCCTTCAGCTACACGCTGAGCAACGATACCTTCCGCAAGCTGCGTGAGTTCTTCTCGGGGAAGAAGGATAAGAAGCCCAAGGATAAGGACAAGCCCGAGGGTGAAGACCCCAACCTCGCTGGTGCTCCTGCCGACGGGCGTGACACGTCGCTGGCAGATATGGCTGCCAAGGGGCAGAAGAATAAGAGCCTCTTCGACACTAACGACAGCGAAGGCGAGTACGACGAAGATGGCTACCTCAAGGTCAGCATCCCCTGGAGCCTCTCGCTCAGCTATGGGGTGAACCTCCAGCGCACGACCTTTGACCCTCGCCGCGATGAGTACAACTACGGGCTGATGCACAGCTTGATGTTCTCGGGTAGCATCCAGCCTACGAAGAATTGGTCCTTCAACGTCAACGCCAGCTACGACTTCATCGCCAAGCGCATCGCGAATATGACCATCGGGATTAGCCGCGACCTCCACTGCTGGAGCCTCACTGCCAACGCGATCCCCTTCGGCCCCTACCGCAGCTACAGCATCTCTATCGGCGTGAAGAGCTCGCTCCTGCACGACGTCAAGTGGGACAAGCACGGCTACTCTTCAGCTAATAGCTGGTAGCCCGTCCCCTCTCTTATAGCATATCGCCCCCGCCTCTCTCGAACGAAGAGGCGGGGGCGATGGCTTTTCGCTGGGTGGGTGAGATCTGGATAGGAGACGGGTCTATGCGGGTGCTTCCCAAGGAAAGAAGCGGGTAATTCCGTATCTTTGCTAGCGTATAATACTGATATAGACAGCGTATGAATATAGAGCACGACGACGAAGAGGAGAAGATCCCCGAGGTGACGCCCGATATCATTGAGGACGAAGAGCCCCCCGCCTACCAGCCGGCAGAGGGCTTGCCTTACCGCCCGGAGCTGAGCAACCTGTCGAAGATGTACCAGACATGGTTCCTCGACTACGCCTCCTACGTCATCCTCGAGCGTGCTGTACCCCATATCGATGACGGGCTCAAGCCCGTGCAGCGCCGTATCCTCTACAACCTCAAGCGGATGGATAGTGGCAAGCTCATCAAGGTAGCTAACATCGTCGGGGAGACGATGAAGTACCACCCCCACGGTGACGCCTCGATCAATGATGCCCTCGTCCAGCTCGGACAGAAGGGCTTCCTCATCGATACGCAGGGGAACTGGGGGAATATCCTCACCGGTGACCCCGCTGCTGCAGGCCGATACATCGAGGCGAAGCTCTCGGCTTTCGCCCACGAAGCTGTCTACAGCGACCGCGTCACCCCGTGGAAGAAGACCTACGACGGCACGACCGACGAGCCCGTAGCACTACCCGTGAAGTTCCCACTGCTCTTGGCGCAGGGTGCTGAGGGTATCGCTGTCGGCCTGTCCTCCAAGATCCTTTCGCACAACTTCGTCGAGCTGGCAGAGGCCGCTTGTGCCTACCTGCGCGGTGAGGAGTTCACGCTCTATCCCGACTTCCCCACGGGGGGGCTCATCGATGTCTCCCGCTACAATGACGGCGAGCGTGGTGGTAGCCTCAAGTCCCGTGCGAAGATCGATAAGATCGACTCCAAGACGCTGAGTATCTCCGAGCTCCCTGCGGGGAAGACCACGACGACGCTCATCGAGTCCATCCTCAAGGCCGTAGAGAAGGGGAAGATCCGCATCCGCCGTGTCGACGATATGACGGCTGCCACGACGGATATTCGCCTGACGCTCGCCACTGGTGTGTCGTCAGACAAGGCTATCGATGCCCTCTATGCCTTCACGGACTGCGAGGTCAGCATCTCACCCAACTGCTGCGTCATCTACGAGGAGAAGCCTCTCTTCACGACCGTCAGCGAGCTCCTGCGCTACAGCGTAGAGCGCACGAAGTACCTCTTCGGCGAAGAGCTGAAGATCCTCCTCTCGGAGAAGGAAGAGCAGTACCTCGGTGCTTCGCTCGAGCGCATCTTCATCGAGGAGCGCATCTATAAGGATAAGGCCTTCGAAGAAGCTGCGGACGAAGCCGCTGCTCTCGAGCATATCGCTAAGCGCATCGAGCCCTTCGCCGATCGCTTCCTCCGCCCAGTGACGACGGATGACCTGCGCCGCCTGCTGGAGCTGCGTATGGCACGTATCCTGCGCTTCAACCTCCCCAAGCACGAGGCTGCACTCCTGCAGATCGAGCAGGATATGGCTCAGCTCCGTCACGACATCGCGCACCTCACCGACTATACCATCCGCTGGTACCAGCATCTCATCCAGCGCTACGGGGCAGCCTTCCCACGCCGCACGAAGATCACGAACTTCGGCACCATCGAGGTCACGAAGGTAGCCGAGCTCGATGCCAAGCTCTACATCAACCGTGAGGAGGGCTTCTTCGGTACGGCACTGAAGGATGCGGAGTTCGTGTGCAACTGCTCGAGCCTCGACGAGGTCATCATCTTCTTCCGCTCCGGTAAGTACTTCGTCGGTAAGGTCGAGGATAAGAAGTTCTACGGCAACGAGGAGGTCATCTATATCAACCGCTATCAGCGCAATGATGAGCGCACGATCTACAACGTCATCTACCGCGATGGCAAGGTCGGCTCGGTCTACGCTAAGCGCTTCAACGTGCTCTCGGTCATCCGTGACCGCGTCTACGACCTGACGCGTGGCAAGGAAGGCTCACGCGTGCTCTACTTCTCTGCCAACGGCAATGGTGAGGCGGAGAAGGTCGCCGTCAAGCTCAAGATCCGCAATGCCCGCCAGCGCCTCTTCCAGTTCGAGAAGGACTTCTCCGATATCCCCATCAAGTCGCGTAGCTCTGTCGGGCTCTTAGTGACGAAGGCAGAGGTGCACTCGGTATCACTCCTGAGTAAGGGCTTCTCGACGCTCGGTGGGCGTGACGTATGGTTCGACCGTGATATCCTGCGCCTGAACTACAACGAGCAGGGCCAGTACCTCGGCTCCTTCCACGCCCGTGACCGCATCCTCGTCGTCCTCAAGTCGGGCGAATGCTATACCACCGACTTCAGCGACTCTATCCATATCGAGGAGAACCTCTTGCGCATCGAGAAGAATGAGCCCCGCAAGATCTGGACGGCCGTCTACTACGATGCCGATCAGAAGTACCATTACATCAAGCGCTTCAGCATCGAGGAAGATCAGAAGCGTGAGAATATCCTCGGGGAGAACCCCAAGAACGAGCTGCTGCTCCTGACCGACACGTACTACCCACGCCTCCTCATCGGGCGTCAGGAGAAGGGTGGTGAGCTGCGTACGACCGAGATCGATGTCGAGGAATTTGCCCTGGTCAAGAGTATCCGCGCCCGTGGTAAGCGCATCGCTCCCTACCTCATCGACCAAGTCGAGGAGCTTCCTCCGCTGAAGGAATCCCCCGTCTTCGAGTCGGAGCACGACGAGTCCATGGCGGAGACTGAGGAAGAAGAAGCCGACCTCTTCGCTGGACAGACCGAGGATAGCTCGAACGAATAAGCCCCCTTCCCATCATGAATAAGCCCCTTGCTCTGCCCCTCATGGCCCTCGCACTGGCGCTCCTCTCGGCTCCGCTGAGAGCCCAGAGTGCAGCGGATAGCCTCGGGGCAGGCTCAGAGGCGCGTAGCCTCTTCACGATACCAGAGCCACAGACCCGCCAAAGCAACATCACCTACCGCAGCCAGTACTTCGGTATCGGGGGGATGCGTCTCGGGCATACCTACCTCACACCGCTCAACTACGGCGGGGAAGTCTATAGCTACACCTCGGAGCATACCCGCTTGGGCTACCGCTCGCTGCCAGAGCAGCGCGTCGCACGAGGAAGCCTCTTCGGCTACACGCCCCGCACGACCGATCCGCGCTGGCTACGGCACACGCTCTTGAATGTCGACCTTGCCTCGACGAAGAACCCCGCTGGCAATGGCTCCATCTACAGCCTTACCGCTCGCTATGACTGGGGGCGTTTGCGCCACATCAGCGCAGGCAGCTGGGGGCGTCTCGCTATCGGTGGTAGCGTCGTCGGTCTTGCTGGAGGTATGTACAGCTCCCGCAATGGGAACAACCCCGGTACGCTGGATATGGCGCTCTCGGTAGGCCCCTCGGCACTCTACTCGCTTCGCTTTGGCCCCGCACGCCTCCCACTACTTCTCAAGGCTTACGCTCATACCGACCTCTTGGGCTTAGCTTTCTCGCAGGAGTTCGGTGAGACGCTCTATGAGCTCTATTACTTCGGCCAGCCCTCGCGCCGTATCTACCTGACGCATCCGCTGAAGGCTCCCACAGGCTTCGTCCTCACCAGCGTAGATGTCCCCGTGCTCGACTACTTCACGCTCTCGGTAGGCTACCGCTGGGACTACCGCCGCACGGAGCTGAATCACCTCTCCGCCTACCGCCATCAGCACAGCCTCCTCATCGGGGTGACGACGAAGATCCTTCCGCTCGAGGGGCGTCGTGCTGCCGATGATCACTCGACCCTTGTGCCCTTCTGATATGAAGCACCTCACTAAGCTCCTCGCCGCGCTTGGCCTCCTCCTCTCGCTCACGTGCTGTAGTACCGAGCGCGAGTACACAGCGGATCCGTATGCCAACTATAACCGCCTCTGGGAGATCCTCGATCGTGGCTATTGCTACTTCGACCTCAAGCTCCCTCAAGGCACGACCTGGCGCGACCTCTACCACAAGCACCGCCGCGATCTGCGCCCCACGATGACGACCGACTCACTCTTCCTCGTGATGAGTCAGCTCCTCGCTGAGCTACGGGATGGGCATGTCAATCTGATCTCCACCTTCGACTACGGGCGCTACTGGCAGTGGCGGAGCGAAGGCCCTCGCTCTTACGACGAGACGCTCATCGAGAGCTACCTCGGCAATGACTACCACATCGCTGGTGGGCTGGCCTACAAGTCGCTGGATTATCCGAAGGGCGTGCGTCGTGCTGAGCCCATCGGCTACGTACGTGTGGCATCGTTCGCCTCGGCGATCTCCAGTAGCAATGTGAATGCCGTGCTCAACCGCCTCAAGGCGTGCAACGGCCTCATCCTCGACCTGCGCAATAATGGGGGTGGTCAAGTCACGACCTCCGATATGCTGGCGCAGCACTTCATCCGTGAGCGCAAGCTCGTCGGCTATATCTCGCACAAGACGGGTCCTGCGCACGATGCCTTCTCGCGTCGCACTCCCTTCTACCTCGATACCCTGCAGGCGGGTACGATCTGGCTCAAGCCCGTCGTCGTCCTCGTGAACCAAGGGGTGTACAGCGCCGCCAATGACTTCACGCTCCGTATGAAGGGCCTCCCGCAGGTCAAGATCGTCGGGGTGAAGACGGGCGGTGGCGGTGGCCTGCCGATGTCCTCCGAGCTGCCTAATGGCTGGGCGGTGCGCTTCTCTTCTTCCCGCACGTACGATGCCGACGGTGCTGATATCGAGCAGGGCATCACACCTGATGTCATCCTCAAGGATGAGATCGCCCGCGGGGCAGAGGTCGATCCCTATATCGAGGCCTCGGCAAGTCTCCTCACACGCTGGATCCTACAGATCAAGTCGAAGCAGAAGAAGCAGTAGCTCCTTCGTAGTCCATACAAAAGCGATCCCCCGCAGTGACATCCGTGTCGCTGCGGGGGATCGCTATTTAGTAGAAGTTATCTCCTCGGGGGCTTAGAAGCGGAAGCCGAGAGAGACAGAGGCACGAAGCCAAGCCCAGGGGGTGGAGACGTTGTCGATAGAGACCTTCTTAGAGGCCTTATCTACGTTGACATCCTCACCGACGAGCTTGATGGTGGGCAGGTCGCTGACGTTCTCGCTGATCTGCTTCTGCAGGTCTTCGATTTCCTTGTCGGTGAGGTTCGTAGCAGAGTAGTCGCCCGCGAGGGTCAGCTTACCCTTACCAGCGTGCACGCCGAGGATGTTCCAGTCGAGGACGATGTTCTTATTGCGACCGAAGAGCCACTGAGCACCGAGACCGAAGCCGAAGCTATTCGTCTTGAAGTCCCCCGTGAGGTCGAGATTAACGGGCTTTTCGGCCGAAGAAGCGCCTTCGCGCACGTCCATATTGAGCGTGTAGCCAGAGAGCTTATAGTTCTGATAGCGGTAGTAAGCCATCAGGTAGAAGCCGTGACCGTAGCCGCCGCCCGTGTACCAGCGCAGCTCAGGCGTGACGTAGAAGGACTGGAGCTTTACGCTGCTCATAGAGACATCGTGGCCGATGTGATTCTCGAACGATGAGGAGAAGGGCAGGGCACCCTTAGGCATCGTAGCGATGCCGAGCTGCAGGCTAAGGCCCTTCGTGAGGATGCGCTCAGCAGCGAAGCTGTAGTTCTTGAAGATGGGGCTGGTGATGTTAGCCTTGACGATGCTCTTCCCGTCGAGCAGAGCGCCACGGTCGGGAGTGAACTTAGGAGTTTGAGCCGCGAGGGTACTACCCAGGGCGAGGCTCAGCAAGAGAGTAGAGAATTTCTTCATACGCATGTATATGTTTTAGGTGTTTAACGTTGCAAAGATAATTTAATATTCTTGTGGTTGGATTATTGCTCCGTGTATGAATAAAAGTTGTGGACGAGTAGCAGATAAGTTTGGGCTACGTACGTGGCTCTAATATCTACGTACGTGGATATTTGGATTTGCGTGCCTGGTCTTTAAGACTACGTACATAGACGGAGGAAAACCACTATGGTAAGGTGCTTTTTCCTTCACGAGAATAGCACTTTTTCCTCCGCTGGATAAGCGGAATACTTGTGATAAGGTGAAGGGCTTGCGTGTCTCTTCGGAGAGGCATATCAGGGAGCTGGGCGTGCGATGCCTTAGCACAATAAATAGCGTGCAGGACTCGCTGCAACAGGCTCATTTAGGCGTACATCACGATCCCATAGGGGGCTGCGGCGCCTCTCCCCTCAGAGTGCCTCCCAGCGATGGACTGCTGATGCCGTCCCTTTCAGGGCAAATGCGTATTTTTGTATTAGGGAGATTGCTCGCCTTGCGAAGCCTCCCATTTCCCGCAAACGATACATAGAACTTTATTAGATACGCTGCTTATGGCACTGACATTGGGGGATCTTGTCCCCGACCTCTTGGGCTTGGACGAAGCAGGGCAGGAGGTACGCCTCTCGGACTACCCTGGGCGTAAGATCGTCCTCTACTTCTACCCCAAGGATAATACCTCGGGCTGCACGGCGCAGGCATGTAGCCTGCGTGACGGCTACAGCGAGCTCCGCGCCGCTGGCTACGAGATCATCGGGGTGAGCCGTGACTCGGCGAAGAGCCACGTGGGCTTCCGCACGAAGCACGAGCTGCCCTTCCGCCTCATCGCCGACACCGATGTGCGCCTCAATGAGCTCTTCGGTACTTGGATCGAGAAGAGCATGTACGGTCGCAAGTACATGGGTACCGAGCGCACGACCTTCGTCATCGGCACCGATGGCCGTATCGAGCGCATCATCCGTGGCAAGGCCGTCAATACGAAGGACCACGCCCAGCAGATCCTCCACGAAGATTAATCACGGGCTCTCCCGAGCCATATATAAATAGACAACCTCCACATGAGTGAAGAAGTAAAGCTCTCCAAGAGCGCTAAGGATAAAGAGAAGCAGGCCCAGGATGAGGCCAAGCTGAAGACCCTCGAGACCGTCCTCGGTAAGATCGAGAAGACCTACGGCAAGGGTGCGGTTATGAATATGGCTGCTCGCCCCACGACCGATGTCAACGTCATCCCCACCGGCTCTATCAACCTCGACCACGCTCTCGGCGTAGGCGGCTATCCCCGCGGTCGTATCATCGAGATCTACGGCCCCGAGTCTTCGGGTAAGACGACGCTGGCTATCCACGCTATCGCAGAGGTGCAGAAGCAGGGCGGTAAGGCGATCATCATCGACGCCGAGCATGCCTTCGATCCCTCCTATGCCGAAGCGCTGGGTGTCGATATGGACAGCCTCTATATCTCTCAGCCCGACAACGGGGAGCAGGCGCTCGATATCGCCGAGCAGGTCATCCGCTCTGGTGCCGTCGACCTGGTCATCATCGACTCCGTCGCAGCCCTGGTGCCTAAGCAGGAGATCGAGGGCGATATGGGTGAGACGAAGGTAGGTCTGCAGGCCCGCCTCATGTCGCAGGCCCTGCGTAAGATCACGGGGGCTATCAGCAAGTCCAATACCGCCTGTATCTTCATCAACCAGCTCCGTGAGAAGATCGGTGGGAACTCCTACGGCCCCTCCGAAACGACTACGGGTGGTAACGCCCTGAAGTTCTACGCCTCCGTGCGTCTGGATATCCGTCGTATCGGCCAGCTCAAGGATGGCGACGAGGTCATCGGGAACAATACCCGCGTGAAGGTCGTCAAGAACAAGGTAGCACCTCCCTTCCGCGTCGCTAACTTCGAGATCCTCTACGGTCAGGGTATCTCCCGCCTCGGTGAGATCATCGACATCGCTGAGAGCGAAGACTTCATCAAGAAGAGTGGCTCGTGGTACAGCTACGGAGCTACGAAGCTCGGTCAGGGTAAGGAGAACGCTAAGCAGACGCTCGCCGACAACCCCGAGCTCCTCGATGAGCTGACGGAGAAGGTCAAGGAAGCCCTGCGCAACGAAGGCAAGCCCAAGGATAAGCGCAAGAAGAAGGCCGCTAAGGACGAAGACGAGGACGAGGATTAATTTCCCGTCCCCGGCCTCTCGCTTCTATTGTAATCTATGGGAAAGCTAATCATCATCTCCGCCCCCTCGGGTACGGGGAAGAGTACGCTCATCAATCGTCTACTCGCTGAGCACCCCGAGCTGCGTCTCGGCTTCTCCGTCTCGGCTACGAGCCGCCCACCCCGTGGGCAGGAGCAGCATGGTGTGGAGTATTACTTCTTCTCTCCCGAGGAGTTTAAGGCTGGCATCGAGCGTGGCGACTTCCTCGAGCATGAAGAGGTCTACCCCGGACGCTACTACGGTACGCTCCGCTCCGAGGTCGACCGCCGTATCGCTGCGGGTGACCGCGTGATCTTTGACGTCGACTGCGTCGGCGGGCTGAATATCAAGAAGGGATATGGGCACGAAGCCCTGAGCATCTTCATCGAGCCACCCTCGATCGAGGAGCTCCGTCGTCGCCTCGTCGGGCGCTCTACGGATAGCCCCGAGATCATCGAGGAGCGTGTGGCGAAGGCCGCTCACGAGCTGACGTATGCACCACTCTTCGACCGTGTGCTGACCAACGATAATCTGGAGCGCTGCTACGGGGAGTTCTACTCGATCGTGAGTACCTTCCTCAGCGAAGACTAAGGCTCAGAGCTCCAGCGTACAGATCGCTCCATAGGGACTTTGGTGGCTGAAGGCCTCCTCGAGGGGATACCAGCCAGCCCAGAGCCCAGCAGACAGGAGGACTCCTCCGTGTGTGAAGACTAAGACTTCACATACGGAGGAGTCCTCGTTTTGTGCGAGTTCATCTCGTAGCTCTTCGATGAAGTCTGCTACGCGTGCTGCCTGCTCTGTGAAGGACTCGCCCCCCGTGGGGGCTACGTGGAGGTAGTCGTCGTACCAGAGCTGGAGGCGTGGGTCGGAGATCTCGTCGAAGCGCTGCAGCTCCCACTCCCCGAAGTTCAGCTCTAAGAGCCGTGCGTCGAGGATGGGGGCTTCGTAGCCCAGCGCCTCACAGAGGCGCCGACAGCGGGAGAGGGGACTGCTATAGATGCGGGTAGGTGTGCGCCCTTCGAGCCGCTCAGTGAGCCGTGCTCTGACGTCCTCCGCCTCCTCGGCGAAGGACGCTGCCAGCGGGATATCACTCTGCCCGTAGCAGACACCGCGTGCGATGTCGGGGCGGGTGTGGCGGATGAAGTGCAGGCGCATGGTAGTAGGTGGGATCGTGACTTAGATGCCTAAGCCGAGGCGGTAGAGGATGGCGAAGCCCGTGAGCGTCGCCAGCTCTGAGAGGAGGCAGAGCGCTCCGCAGGTATCGCCCGTGTAGCCGTCGATACGCTTACGCAGGTAGGCGATGAACCCACCGCCGACGAGGATGGGGAGGAAGATGGAGAGCGGTACGAAGTGCGTCAGTTCGCTCCCTCCGATGGGTGTGGCCTCGATAGGACGCAGTGCCCACCACTGCGCCGTGAGGAAGATCGCCAGCGCTGCGTAGATCGCCAAGGGGCGTGCCTTGCGGTAGGTGACCCCGATCTTACTATCCTCTTCGCGACGAGCATAGGGGAGGAACTGTACCTGCAGGAGCGAGGTGACCTTCCCCGTGATGTCCGAGGCGAAGAGCACTGCAGGGAGCCAGCCGGCAGGGAGTGACGTGCCCAGCGCCCAGTAGGTGAGGTAGTAGAGGAGGAGCCCGAGGACGGCATAGCTCCCCACGTGGCTATCCTTCATGATCGCGAGGATCTGACTGCGCTCCCTTCCGCCGCCGAAGCCGTCGAAGAAGTCTCCGAGACCGTCTTCGTGGAAGGCGCCCGTGAGGAGTAGGCGCGTGCCGAGGGCTAAGGCCAGCGCTGCTCCCACCGAGGGTAGTACGAGTGAGTAGAGGTAGAAGCTCCCCGAGAGGGTCGTCGCCGTCACGAGACCTGCCACGGGCCACCAGCTGAGGGCATCCTCATAGTCGGCCTTGCTAAGCTCCCGTAGGCGCCAGAAGGGTAGGCGTGTGAAGAGGCTGAGGGCGGCGATGAGCGCCCCGAGATGGCTTCGCTTCGTATCCGAACTATTCATACCAGACGCTACCCGGCTGATCGGTGAGGGTGAAGCGGATCTCGCCGCCCTGCATCACGTCATCGTAGGTGATGTAGGACTTGCGGAGCTCACGCCCGTTGATGGTGACGCGCTTGATGTAGCGCTTCTTCTCGCTCAGCTCGGGAGCAGAGAGGCGGAGTATACGGCCGTTGGGCAGGCTGATCGTACTCTCACGGAAGAGGGGCGTGACGAGTTCGTAGCGCCCGCTCAAGGGATCGATGGGGTAGAAGCCGAGCGAGGCGAAGACGTACCAGGCGGACATCTGACCGCAGTCTTCATTGCCACAGAGGCCAGCGGGCTTGTCGGTGTAGAGCTGCTTGAGTACGCGGTGTGTGAGGTCCGTGGTCTTCCAAGGCTGTCGGGCAGCATTGTAGAGGAAGATGACGTGGTGCCCAGGCTCGTTGCCGTGAGCATACTGGCCGATCATCCCCGTAGAGAAGATGGGTAGCTCGATGTGGCTGGGGGTCTCGGATGAGAAGAACTCATCAAGGCGCTCACCGAGCTTACCCTGCATGAGCTTCGTCAGCCCATCGATATCGTGCTGTACGCTGAAGAGGTAGTGGTAAGCATTACTCTCGGTGAAGGGCTTGGTGTAGGCGAAGGGATCGAAGATGCTATCCAGCTCGCCATTGCTCTTGCGGGGGCGGAAGAAGCCCGTCTTTTCGTCCCAGAGGTGGCGGTAGGAGCGGGCGCGCTCGCGGTAGATCTTCTCCACTTCGCGGTCGCCCATCCAGGCGGCATAGCGTGCGATAGCATCATCATCGTAGGCATACTCGAGGGTCTTCGAGACGCTCTCGTCCTCGCGGTCGCTCGCCACGTAGCCCTTCTTGCGGTAGTCGTCCAGTCCGCGGTAGCCCTTGCGCTCAGCCGTCGTGCGGAGGAGGCGGAGGAGCTTCGCTTTGTCCTTAGGGACGTAGATCCCACGCAGGACAGCCTCGACGATGACGGGTACGGAGTGATAGCCGATCATCATGTCGGTCTCGGAGGCGAACATATTCCACACGGGGAGGTGACCCTCGTTCTGCTCACCGAAGTCGATGAGTGACTGCACGAAGTCACGCTGGAGGTTGGGCTGAAGGATGGAGTAGAGTGGGTGGGCTGCACGGTAGGTGTCCCACAGTGAGAAGGTGCTGTAGGTGCCACCTGCACGCTGATGGATCTCACGATCAGCACCGAGATAGCGGCCGTCGACGTCGCTATAGAGAGTGGGGCAGATCTGCGCGCGGTAGAGTGCCGTGTAGAAGGTCGTCTGCAGGCTATCGGGAGTATCCGCTGAGAGACGGATCTGTGCAAGACGCTTGTCCCAGCGCTGGGTAGCAGCCTGGCGGTAGCGGTTGAAGTCGGTATGAGGGGCTTCGGCCTGCAGGTTCTTCAGCGCGCCCGCTTCGCTTACGCCAGAGAGCGCGGTGCAGAGCGTGATGCTTTCGCCAGCGCGTACCTTATTGTAGTAGAGGCGGAGGATGACGCCATGGCCGACGGCCTTACCTACTTGCCCCTTGCTGAGGATGTATGGGGTAGCTGTGCGCTCGATGCGAGCGGCAGGGCGAGAAAGTTTCGTGGTGAAGTAGACCTTCTGATTGCGAGCCCAGCCGTCGGAGTAGCGGAAGCCCGTGATCTGTGTGGGCGAGATGGCACGTGCGTCGCTATTGACGGTGCGGTCCCAGTTCATCGCCTTGTCCAGATTGAGGATGATGCAGACCGAGTCGGCATCCTTCTGGAAGGTGTAGCGCTGTACCCCCACGCGGTCGGTGGCGGTCAGCTCGACACGGATGTCATAGGGCTCGAGTGTCACGGCATAGTAGCCGGCCTTCGCCACCTCGGTAGCGTGCGAGAAGCGTGCGTGTATGCCGATAGGTGCTTGCTCCTCTCCCGTCTTACCTGCCTGAGGCTTGCGCGTGAGACGGTCGTCCAGTGCGGGAAGGGTGACGGGGAGGAAGGAGATATCATAGAGGTCGCCTGCTCCCGTGCCACTCAGGTGCGTGTGGCTGAAGCCTGCGATCGTGCTGTCGGGGTAGAAGTAGCCAGCGATATAGTCCCAGCCCGCCCGCCCGTTGTCGGGGCTGAGCTGCACCATGCCGAAGGGGGCTGAGGCGCCAGGGTAGACATTGCCCACCCAGTCGGTACCGATGAGCGTATTCACGCGCTGCGAGAGGCGAGGATACTGAGGGCGAACGATCTGCTTGCGCTGTGCGGGTAGCGCAAGGGTCGTAAGAAGGCCGATGCCAAGGCCCAAGAGGGCACGTAATCGTCTTGTCATAGAGGAGGCTGTAGCTATATAATATCGTGTAAAGATACGCATTTACCCACGGGTAATCGGTATGTGAAGGTGGGTTTCCCCCGCCTTATCCACTACTTATACACAGCGTGCGCCCCATCTCTCCACTACGGGAGGGATGGGGCGCACGTATGGGCGGGCGGTCTTACTTCCCGATACGCTCGTAGACGCTCTCGAAGGGTACGCGGATGCGGTCGCCCAAGGGGCGCTTCTCATCACGGATACCGCAGGAGACGATGAGCGAAGGCTCGACGGAGGAGGGTAGGCCCAGCGCCTTGCGTACACGGCGGGCATCGAAGCCCTCGACGAGGCAGGTGTCGTAGCCTGCCTCACTCATAGCGAGCATGAAGGTCTGCGCTACGAGGGCACAGCTCTTATGCAGGACGGTCTTCATATCGCACTCGGTACCCTGACGCATCATGGGGCGGAAGAGTGCGATGGCGTTCATCACCAGATGACGTGCCCAGCCCCAGACCTTGCACCCACGGCTGTAGAGGAAGGGAACCACCTTGGTCATATATTCACGCTGCATAGCTTCGTACTTTGCCCACTTCTCCTCGGGCTGGTGCTTGTGGATATCCTCTACGATGCGGGGGAAGAGGTGATCCACACGCTCACGCCAGCGGGAGGGGGTGATGGCGAAGACGACGACTTCCTTTGCCGTGCTGATGGTGCTCTGCCCGAGACAAGCCGGGGTGAGCGCAGCGATGACGGCAGGGTCGGTGATATGGTAGCAGCGGTAGAGCTGCATATTCGAGCTCGTCGGGGCGAGGGTCGCCTGGCGTAGGCATTCCTCGACGCGGGCGCTATCCAGAGGCTTCTCTGGGTCGTAGTAGCGTATGGCGCGACGATGCTGGAGGGTTTCGTGAAGACTCATAGAAGGTGGCTCTATTGGGATATAGGATATACGTGGGGTCGTGCGCCCCATAGCTCAGGGGGATAAAGCGACACCGCTGATACCCTCAGAGTGGGATATCAGCGGTGCGTAAATCATTGGGATACCTCTTGACGTCCGCTAAGAGCGGTGCGAGATGGGGTATGGAGTAGCCTCGTAATCGAGGGCGGGATGATCGCCTTCGCTCGTGCGAGCACTGTCAGCGAAGGGAGGGAGACGGAGTCTCTACTACTGCTCTTCGGCCTGCTGGAGCTGCTTGACGTAGATGGCCTTCTCCATCTTCTTGCGTCGAGCTACAGAGGGCTTGATGAAGGCCTGACGGGCACGAAGTGCGCGCACAGCACCGGTCTTCTCAAACTTTCTCTTGAATCTTCTCAGAGCCTTCTCGATGTTTTCGCCCTCTTTTACTGGAACTACGATCATAATGTCTTACTTATCTATTTTGTTGTTATACTTTCTATTGCAGGGAGAGTGCTACATACACTCTAATCAGTGCGCAAAATTACTAATACTTTGGCGAATACACAAACTCCCGCTTTGTCTGCCTGCGCCTCCCGCACGAAAATCTCCCACCCTGCACCTTGCCGAAGCACCTTAGGTATATGGGTGTGTAGATAGAGCTATATAGGATGGCGAAGAAAGCTATATAGCTTTGGACTGATTCCGTATAGCTTTCGGTGTGAAGCTATATAGCTTTGTGAAGTGACCTCTATTAGATTGTTACTCCTCGTAGGGATAAAAAGCTGTGGACGAGTGGTCGATAAGTTTGGACTACGTACGTGGCTCTAATATCTACGTACGTGGATATTTGGATTTATGTGCTTGGTCTTTAAGACTACGTACATAGATAGAGAAAAACCACTACGTGAAGGTGCTTTTTTCTTCACGAGAACGATGCTTTTCCCTCCGCTGGATAAGAGGAATACTCGCGATAAGGCGAAGGGCTTGTGTATCACTTCGGAGAGGCCTATCGGGGAGCTGGGTGCGTGATGCCTTGGCGCTCTAAATAGCGGGCAGGACTCGCGGCAACAGCCTCCACAGATGCAGTGAGCCCCACACGCCCCCGATAGTCGGGGAGGTGTGGGGCTCACGGTATATAGAGTAGTAGGGAGCGGAGGCTTAGTATTCTTCGCCGCCGGACTCTGCGCCCGTGCCGTTGTAGAGGCTGATGAAGTCAGCTGCGACCTTGAGCCATTCCTTCGTGCCGAGGGCTTCCATCAGGTGGTTAGCCATCTTCTGGTACTCGCTACGGAGCTGGTCGAGGGGCAGGGGCTTGTCGGAGGCCGACTTCAGCTCGTCGGTGAATTCGCGCGTACCACATACGAAGAAGGGTACGCTAGCTTCGAAGAGCTTCTTACCACCTTCGCTGGTGAAGTTCTTGTTGGGCGCATAGAAGGGGGCAGGCTGGTCATCCACGAGCTTACCCTTGGGAGCGTGGTAGAAGACAAAGTGTAGGTTGAACTTCGAGATCTTCTTGAACTGCAGGTAGCCCTTCATACCGATAGGCTCGGTGTCGGGGAGGAACTTAGCCTGCTTGTCTTCAGGGTCTTGCTTGCGGCTCTTCTGTACGCTCTTATCCCAGGGGTCGCTGTCGCAGTACTCGTAGTGCATCAGCTCAGGGGTCTTGTCGAGCGTGAAGTCAATAGGCTCATCTCCGTCGAATGCCTTGACATCGCTGGGGTAGATGAAGAGCTGATACTGGCTACGGACCTTGGGATCAGCGTAGGCGCCATTGACCAGCTTGCCCGATGCGTCATAGTAGTTTACCCAGAGAGCGTAGTCGGGGGCTGCGGAGGTCACACTGCCATAGCTCATCATCTCGGTGCCGATGAAGCGCTCGGGGCTTCCCTTCTCGAGCTGCCAGCTATCGCCCTGCTTGACGAAGGTCATCATCTGCTCTTGGGAGAGGAGCGAGAAGTTCAGCTTGGCGTTGTTGGGGATGTAGTGGACACCCTTCTTAGAGTGGAGGTGCGATTCGCCGAAGCGGAGGACGACCTTCGTGATCTCGGGGAGCTCACCTTCCTTAGGCTTGGGGGTAGGCTTGACATCTTCCTTCTTGTCGGGAGGAGTGGGCTTAGGTTCGTCGGACTTCTTGGCGCAAGAGGCGAAGAGGGAGGCTCCCACGAAGAGAAGGGCGAGAGCGCGTGCAGTGCTGCTGATTTTCTTCATACTGCTGAGGGTTGATTATAAGGATTATGATTATGGATTACATGTGGAAGGAGCTGTCGTCATTGCCAGGCTCGGAGGTCTCGTCATTCTCCTTCATCTCCTCGGGAGTCTTCTTGAAGGCGCGAGCCATATCGCTCCAGTAGCGGGCGGGGTACTTCAGCAGGTCACGCTTGTTGGCGATGACGCGTACAGGCAGGAGGACTTCGAAGACGGTCGTCCACTGGATGCTGGGCTCAGGCTGGTAGGACTCGGAGCTGATGAGGCCGTGCTGATCGTGCTTGAAGAACTTCGACCCCGTGCTTTGCTTGAGGCTGATCTTGAGGTAGAAGGAGGCCAGCTGGCTGGGTGAACCCTTTTCATCCCAGTCCCAGTCGCGGTCGAGGAACTTGAAGTGACCCTTCATCCCGATCTTGTTGAGGTTCTGCGTGCCAGGGATGCGCAGGAGGTGGTCCTTAGCATCGCCGTCGCCCTTCATCTCATAGTAGGGATCCTTGGTGTCACGGTAGACGTACTCGAAGATGGCCTTGGTGCGCTGCTCCAGCGTCGTGGTGGGGATGCTGGGCTTGGCCTTGGTGTAGTGGTCCCACGCGATGGGCTTGTCCGTACGCAGATCCTTGACTTCGTGAATAGCGCCCGTAGCGTCCTTCTCTGCGATAGTGAAGAAGATCTGGTAGTGGTCGCTGAGCTCGGTGAGCACATCGTTCACGCGGTTGCCCTTAGCGTCCTTGAAGGTGAAGAGCATACCGAAGAGTGCCCCGCCCTGATGGGCCTGGAAGTAGGGCATATCCTTGAGCTTGTCTTCCCACGTCAGCGTGACCTTACCGCCGCCATCATTGCGGAGGGTGAAGCGCTGCTCCTGTGGGTAGAAGAGACCGCGGCGGACATTGTTGCCGTGCATATTGCCGTGACCGTGGTCGTGACCTTCTTTGATGAGGACATCACAGGTCGCCCACTCGAAGGTGCGTGGTGTGGGTGAAGGCTTAGGCTGAGGAGTCGGTGTGGGCTTGGGAGTAGGCTGGGGCGTGTCGCCCTTAGAGCCGCAAGCCACGAGCCCTACGGAGAGGCCGAGGGCAAGCATCCAGGCTGCTGCCTGGCTACGATACGTACGCATAGTCTGATGTATTGATGATTAGGTGGGTAAATAGTCGGTGCTACATGCGCGCCTTAGGGTCAAGCTGCATACCGCCATCGAAGAGCGCTTGGCGGATAGCGGTGGCTGAGCCGCCCGTCTCTCGGGCGATATCGGCAGCGCACTTGTCGGGCGAGCCATCGGCGTCGGCGATGACGCGGAAGGGGAGCTTGAGGTTGATGTCCGTGACCGTCCAAGCGTCGTGGCGCTCATTGAACTCCAAGAGATGATCAGGAGCGGGGCCGATATACTTACTGCCGACGGTGATATGCACGAGGGTCAGCTGCATCTGGAAGGCGATGTCGGAGCGCAGGAACTGGAACCATCCCTTCAGCCCCGTCCTGTCGAGTGGTGCCGTGGGGTCAAGTGAGCGGCGCTGACGGAGGAAGCCTACGGTACGCTGCTGCTTGGTCTCGGGATCGGTGTACTCCTCTCCGAGGGTCAGCTCAATGGGGTCGGTGTCGCGGTAAGTGAAGTGGAAGACGTCGGGCGAGAGACGCTTGAGGTCATTCGGGCGGAAGCGCTTGTAGGGATCGCTCTCGCGGTAGTTCGGTGCGGTCTCAGGCTGCTTGTTGCCCGCATCATCGAGGATGTAGGTGAACTCCTCGTAGGGCTTGCCGTCGAGGTGCGTCGGGTAGCTGAAGCGCCCGATGCGGTCGACATTCATGATCTGGAAGAAGTGCTGGTGGATAGGCAGCATGCTCCCCTCTTCGTCGTCAGGGAAGAAGCCGATGAATTGGTAGTTCATCAGCTCACGCTTATCGTTGTAGTAGCGCATCTCCAGCGTATAGTAGAGGTCCTTGCCCTTGATGACGTCGAAGGACTGGCGGTCGCCGTAGAAGGTGATACTACCCGTCTGCCCCGAGGAGCGGCGCAGGTCGATGGTCTGGTAGACGGGGAGGATATCATTGTGTCGCTGGTCATAGGCCTCGACATAGTTGCCCGAGGAGTGCATTCGCCCGAGGCGTAGGACGATGAGTGCGCGTGCCCACTCTTCGTGTCCCTTGATCATATCCTCGACCGTGGGCTCCACGGCCTTGACTTGGCAGGAGGGGAGGAAGAGAGCGAAGATGCTCAGAAGGAGGGCGAGCATTGAGGTGAGACGCTGACGGCGTAGGGTCATAAGGAGGGTGGTCATGGTCGTCACTTGGGGAGTTAGAAGTACAGGATAGTGCGGAGGGTCACACTGCGGCCAGGTGCATGGGCGTAGTAGCGGAAGCGGTCGGAGGCCTCCTTGTAGAGGGCGTTGAGCGTGTTCTCCGAGGAGAGCAAGAAGCGCAGAGAGCGGCGTGCATCGAGGGTATAGCGAAGCTCACCCTGCAGGCCTAAGAGGAAGTAGCCTGCGGGCATATCGGATACCAGCTCATGCTCGGGGTCGAAGCGCGTCTGCTTGGCTACGCTGATCCCTTCGGCACTGAGGCGACTCTGCCAGCGACCTGTGCTGCCCCAGCTTCTCGTCCACTGTGCCCCGAGGGTATAGCGGTCGGCAGGCATGAAGGGAAGCCAAGTGCCATGGGAGACATTGCGCCCACGGATCCACTCGCCCTTAGCGGTGAAGGTCAGCTCCTCGGTGGGGCGTGCCGTCAGCGTGATGTCGCCACCCCAGAAGCGGCAGTCGTCTTGCTCAAAGGCGAAGATGGGGTAGACACCGCTCCAGTGGACGTGGATCCCGTTCTCACCCTTGTTCTTATTCGGAGCGTCGTAGATATAGTTGTCGATGTGCTGGTAGAAGATGCTGGGCTCGATAGTCAGCCAATCCTTGCGGTAGTCGAGGGAGAGGATGGCCTTGTAGCCGTGCTCGCTGCGGAGGGTGCGGTCGCCGAGGCTCCATGAGCCACCGTGGTGCAGGCCATTGCTGTACAGCTCGTTGACGTCGGGAGCGCGCCAAGCCAGGCCGAGGCTGGCACGGGCTGCAAGGCCTTCGCTGAAGCGGTAGTGCGCCCCGAGGCTCCCCGTCATATTCGTGTAGGTATTCTTCTCGCCATAGCGTAGACGGCGCCAGTCACGGCCAGCTGCATCGGTGATGCGGTGGTCATAGCGCAGACCAGCCTCGAGAAGGAGGGCATCGAAGCGTGCCTTCTGCACGACGTAGGCTGCGAGGTTGAGTGTGGCGAAGTTCGGGATGAAGGGTGTCGCTGCCGTACCTGGCTGGTTCGTATTGCGCTGGAAGAGGTGCGAGAGCCCTACCTGCGTCTCCCAGTCGGGACGTGCCCAGCGTAGGCGGTAGCGCAGGTCAGTCGTGTAGGTCGAGAGGATGAGGTCCATGACGGGGGTCTGTGTCCAGACATCGATCTTGCGATTCTCGTACTCACGGCGGTGGTTGTCTTGGTAGGCTGCCCAGAGGCGCAGCTCCTGATTGTCGTCGAGCTGGTAGGTGACGTCGCCCTTGATGAGCAGGTGACGGGCACGCTGACGAGGTGCCTTGATATGGTAGGAGAAGGGCGTGATGTTGATGGGGTTGGGGCGTCCAGCAGCGAAGACCTGCTGTAGCTCGAAGAGGTCACCGATGTGCGAACCGATGAAAACCCCGCTCTCTGTCGAGTACAGACTCCCATAGAGCGTAGCACGCAGGCGGTCCTTGGTGTAGCCGGTGAAGAGCGAGGCGCTCCATTCCTCCAGCCCCGTATTATTCAGTAGATAGTCTGCGGTGCCGTAGTCGCCTGCACGGCGATAAGAGCCCTGCATGCGCAGGCCGAAGCCATGCTGTCCGCCCTCGAGACTGCCCGAAGCGTCTACACCTCGACCGTTGGTCGTGTAGCCGAGGTTGGCATGACCTCGGTAGGAGAATTCGTCGGCTGTGGGGAGGGGGGAGGGGTTGATGAGGACGACACCGCCGAGGGCTCCTGCGCCATAGCGTACGGCTTCGGCGCCCTTGATGACCTCGACTTGACCTGCACCCGTGTGGTCTACTTCGGGAGCGTGGTCGGCACCCCAGCTCTGGCTCTCGAGGCGGACACCATTGCTGATGAGGAGGATACGGCTACTGTGCATCCCCTGGATCATAGGCTTGGAGATCGTCGCACCGCTCTTGATAGAGCTGACACCAGGCAGGGCCTCGAGGAGGCGGGCGATGGACTTCTCACTCTGCGCCTGCAGGTGGGCAGTGCGTAAGACGGTGCTTTGCTGGGTAAGTGAACTTTCCTTCCCCGCACCTGTGACGGTCACACCCTCCAGATGGCGCTCGCTGCGCGGCTCGAGGTCGATGATGAGGGGCTTGCCCTCAGTGGGAAGGGAATAGCTGTGCTCGCGTATCGTCTGATAGCCTGGCTTAGCGAGGCTGAGGACGATGGTGCTTCCTGTGCTGGCAGGGAGTGAGAGCTGGCAGCGCCCTTCGGCATCCGTGCTGGTCGAAGGCCCTAGCTTGAGGTGGAGGGTCACGGAGGGAATAGGGTGCTGCGTCTTGGCGTCACGCACCAAGATGAGTAGTTGCCTAACGACTTGCGCACGCGCTTCGGGGGCTATCCCAAGCGCACAAAGGAGCAAGAGAGATAGGCAAAGCAGTAGAATTCTTCTGGACATAGCTTGCCATGTAGTGGTAAATAAGGTGAACGTAAGGTCGGAGCTTGCGGGGGAGATGTGCTTTCCTCGAGATCGCTGAGGCCTATGGGTTCTGGTCGGTACACATGGCAGGGAGTTTGGTTAAGGCTCCGTCGCCACATGCTGAGGCAAAGTTAAGGTATTTATTCACATAGGCAAAAGTCGCCCGAAGCACCTCCCGATGAGGCTCGGATAGTTATGGGGATTGCCTATGCTTTATGATCCTTTGACGGGCTGCTCTTCTGGTGGTGACGAGCGAGCTTCTACAGGGTGGGGATATGAACCTATATTGGTCTGCGGGTGAACCACTATTGCTTCGTGACACCCTCTTATTAGATTGTTGCTCCTCGTAGGGATAAAAAGCTGTGGACGAGTGGTAGATAAGTTTGGACTACGTACGTGGCTCTAATATCTACGTGCGTGGATATTTGGATTTACGTGCCTGGTCTTTAAATCTACGTGCATAGATAGAGAAAAACCACTACGTGAAGGCGCTTTTCCTTCACGAGAAGGGTACTTTTCCCTCCGCTGGATAAGAGGAATACTTGTGATAAGGCGAAGGGCTTGCTTGGTGACTTCAGAGAGGTGTATCGGGGAGCTGGGCGTGCGATGCCTTAGCAGAATAAATAGGGGGCAGGACTCTCGACGACAGGCTCAAAATAGAGAAAGATTCCATCAGGGGCTGTTGTGCCATGAGAGCGTTAGGTTGAAATTTGCGCAGGTGTGAGGGATAAGGAATACGTAGCGAGGGGTGAACCAATAGTGGTCCACCCCTCGCTATAAATTATGTTGTTTAGACTTATCCTCTTTAAGGCGGAGTTTGAACGGTCTATAGACTGGCATTGTCCTTACCCATAAAAATGAGGTCTATATTAAAAGACATCCTTTTTAGTCCTCATTACAGGTTCCCTTTCGGTTAAGCGCCAATACCCACACCATTTATTCTCTGTCACTCTCCACCTCTTCTGTAGGCAAATACCTTCACCCCAGTAGCGATTATAGATACGTCCCTGCTCTGCTTTGAGTAAGATATTGCTCGTGACAAGAGGATAATGCCAAGGTATCTTCTCATCATACTCATAGGATTGACAGAGCTCCTCACAGACTTCTGTAAACTTTCTACCCTCATCCTGTAGGCATCGTTCAAAGAGACTTAGTAGGGCCTCAGTAATATGAGGACGATTAAGTAGATCCTGCAGGCGCCAAGGTATACCTGAGCCATGTTCCTTATGGGATAGGTAATCAAACTTACCCTCAGAGGATAGATTAAAGAGAGGCCTTTCTAGAAGGCTAATTAGAGCAGGCCATAAATACTCAGCCCCCCAATCCCAATCTGCCCTGACATTCTTTTCTGTAAGCTCTACAATCTTTGAGAAATGATCATCATCCCCCTCTATTCCAAGTAAGAATCCTACCTGTCCCTGCAAACAAGGGATACACTCAGCCCTAAGCAAAGCCTCTCGTCGATTAGGATAGCGTCCTATGTAGCGTAACTTATCCTGCTCCAGTTTTAATCGAGCTTTTTCATCTCCTGTGGAACTAATACCTATCTTCTCTATATCAGTACTGATCAGGAAACTCTCTATAGTCGTGCTATGAGGGGCGAGTTGAGCAAGTAGAAGCATATAGCGCCTCTGAGCCTGATAGCTACGTAGCTTAGGGTCAGCAATCAGATTCCATACGATCCTCATCCATGCTTGATAGTGCTCGAGGCTCTGGAGAACCTCATCCGATGCATTATCTACATAAAGCATCAGAGCATAGAGAGCTATTCGATCGAGCATAGAGAGTTTCACTACATCTAGCAGATAGGGATAGGCTGAATCCTGTTCCTTATTCTTATCTCTCCATGGGTTACGAAGGTAATCACTGTAGATAATACCTCTATCACTAGCTAAGAAGTTGAAGAAACGCACCATACGCCCTAGACGACCATCCTCCGCAGAGAGTATGGCTTCATAAGCATCAAAGCCTTGATAGTCCGTCCCTGTGAAGTGTACATTCAGCTCATTGGGAGTTGAATTTTTCTCCTTCTCCCCAGGAGGATTATCTATGATCCATAGGTTGTAGAAGTATCTATTGAAGAGTCGTAGATATCGGATATCAAAATCCTCATTCTCCCGACATCCCCAAGCCATATCAGCCCACTCATGATCGAGCTTACGGTCATAACTATCGGGCTTGCTAAAGTCATGCCCTATCTTCTTGAGGTAGCCCACAAAGTCAGCCTTAAGATTCTCTATACTCTCCAGTTGCTTTCCACGGCGATTCATCTTGATATATAGCTCATCAGTCAGCTCATAAGCACCAATATCAAAGCTACGGAACTGCAAGCTCTCCAGCTGATCAAAGGATATGGGGTGTTCCTTCTGTTCCTGAGCTATGGCGTTGAGCATATTGAGCATAGCCTGTATCGTAGGATCATAGCTGTACTTGCTCGTAAACCACATCTTCTCGGAGAAATACTCCGAGGGATTAGCTAATTCATCCCGCGTCAGTCTCAAGGAACAAAGTCGCTGGCAGAAGTCTCGTGCTGTACTACGTGTAGCATAAGTGAATCTCTGGAGTAGGGGGGCAATCTCTTCACTCCTCTCCTCCCACTGAGAGAGATACCAATGCAATAGCCATAACGTGGTCAGGCGCTGCTGTCCATCGAGAGGAATGAAGGTTTTTTCTTCTGGATGGTCATCATCTCGGGTTTCTATCGAGCCATATATGATATCCATATGAAGCCCCTTCTCCTCACGCAGAGCATTGAAGAGCACTCTTATGAAGTTCTCCCCTTTTCTATTCATCCCCTTTGTTCTGGGATCTAAGCGGCCTTGCGCATAGTCTCGCTGTAGTATGGGTATTTCTACAGCTGCGTACTTATCGAGAAACTCTCGTAGAGAATGATTGGCTATCATATTATTTGTTCTTGATATAGTCTTTTACCAAATCGTATATATAGGCTTCATGTGCGCACTTATCCTCTGTACTCCACTTATCGAGTGCTGGTCTGCTTCCAGGAAAATACTTCATAAAGGCAATCTTCGTACCCTGAGGAATGAACTTTCCCTGCTGTTCTCGCTTCTGAAGCTCTGCCCTCTTCTTTATAAAGAGGCTATTACCATAACTTCGATTCGTCTCCGCATCTAAGAGGGCAAGGTTACCAATAGACTGGCTATAGTTATCTTCTTTTTCTCCAGCAAGGTCTTGCAGTTGTTCTCTAAGCGCTTCGAACTTCTCTTGTTCATTCAATTCTTGAGCTATATACTTTTCTATACTCTCTCCTAACGTCTCATCAATCTTAGATCCAAGAGCTTCTCTTGTAACCTCAAGCCATTGATTCTGTTCTTTCTTAGACTGAATTTCCCTTGGAGTCTGAGAGTCAATATGCTCTATATCCCACATGATGCGTTTCTCTCCTTCGACCTGGAGGGTCTCAAATGGGAATCGCTCGGTACTACCTTCACGTAGGCACAGCTCTATATTGTAGAGCAGGAGTAGCGAACGCACCTCTTTACCACCATATAGCTCTTTGCTTTTCTCTCTTTTGCTTAGCTTGTAAAAGCCATCTTTTTGAGAGTAATGGAGCTTTCGAATCTCACCTTCACTAATCTTGCTTCGGAGCTTATCGATAAACTGAGCCTTGGTATCATCCTCACTTCTTAAGGCATATATACTCTGTACCTTTACGCCCATCTGGGTGAGATAGCCGATGTAGTGATAGGCCTTATGATCATGGTACCAATCTACTATCATGCTGTATAGATCCTTCACACGCTGCCATAAACTCTCGAGATAACCTTCTTTCTCCTCGAGTTTTTTTTCTACTATATCATAGACCTTAGGCTTCTTCTCGTCTTCAAGCTTTAGTGCTACGACAAAGAGTTGTCCGATACAGATATCAGGCATAGGCTTATTACCAAAGATAAATGCCCATAGATTGGGATTACGTAGTCCTTGCTCTATCTCATCCCACTCTCGAGCTATCTCCAGCTGTCGGCGCAGATGATTGCGATCAGATCTCTTATCTCCTTTGAGTATGAAGGCCTTGATGAGCTCTGCATCAGCTAGCGGTATCTTACCTATATTATTACGCTCAAAGACCTTTATAGGATCTTCGCCCCTGTCTATCTCGTACCAAATGACTTTCACCTGATCAAGGAAGACTTCTTGGAAGGTATTACCATTAAATCGGTCATCCTCTTCCTTTTCGCTAAACCAGCTATGGATATGCCCATAGGCATGCTTGATGTGCCAAAAGTCAATACTAGGTTTTAAACCATCTTCCATCCGTACCCGACCATCCTCTCCAATACAAATCGAAGAAAAAGCCTTACTGCTCTCAGGGCGGGTCTGATAGTGTAGGTACATCTCTGGATACTTCTCGTTTCCAGGGAAATGCTCCTTGATATAGTGGACGATGAGATTAAGCGTAGTCAACCTCTGCTGACCATCAAGTACCTCATACCGTACAGTTTCCTCTGCATCGCTTGGCTCTTGTGGCAGGATGATAAGGGGCTGTAAGCAATAGAATTGAGACTTCCTATGATTGGCAAAGTCCCAAATATCATCTAAGAGCTTAGTTACTTCATCCTTACCCCAACGATATCCCCTCTGGTAGTTGGGTATGTAATAGTTCTTTCCTAGGAGGTCACGTACATTCTTGAGTGGCATCTCCCCTGTTTCGGAAGTAGTGTTTTGTGCTTGCTGCATAGTTTGTGTAGTTCGATTGCTTGTGGCTAGCTTAATTCTATTGTAACGAAAGATGTCTTGTCAAAGGTATTGATTTAATCTTTATTGCCAAAATAGGGTTCTTTTTTTGTAGGAGTCTAATAAAAGGAATGTCCTCTTTTTAGTAGGTCTTGGGTAGGTGTGTCCTCTTAAAAATGCATAGACGTGTGTCTCTCCGATCATAGCTTTTGATCTATGACGTATTGCTTTAGATACTTGTTGATTAGAGTTTGGAGATTGAGTTGTTGGACATGCGAGAGGACGCCGCGTAGTATTGCTCCGCAGGTGAACCTATATAGGTCCGTGAGCGAACCAATATAGGTTTGCACTATGAACCAATAGTGGTTCACTCGCTGACCAATAGTGGTTCACTCGCTGACCAGTAGTGGTTCACTCACGGACCAGTAGTGGTCGGAGCGGTGACCAGTAGTGGTTCGTATCACCCTCGTATAGTGCTTCGCGGAGCGAGGTGCGGAAGGAGGGAAAAGCAAGCGCCCCAGTCGGTAGGTGGACTACCGGCTGGGGCGCTTCGTTGGGCGGGGGAGAAGGGAGGCTACTTCTCGCGAATGAAGATGTTGATGGGCGTACCGGAGAAGTCCCAGTGCGCACGGATCTGATTCTCGAGGAAGCGGCGATAAGGCTCCTTGACCCACTGGGGAAGGTTCGCGAAGAAGGCGAAGCTGGGCACCGCGGTGGGGAGCTGCATGACGTACTTGATCTTGATGTACTTGCCCTTGGTGGCAGGAGGAGGCGTGGCCTCGATGATGGGGAGCATGACCTCGTTGAGCTTCGAGGTGGGGATGCGCTTGCTGCGACGCTCGTAGACCTGCTGGACTTCCTCGAGGACCTTGAAGATACGCTGCTTAGTCAGAGCCGATATGAAGATGATGGGGAAGTCGGTGAAGGGGGCGAGTCGCTCGCGGATAGCGTTCTCAAAGGTCTTGATGACGGCATTGCTCTTGTCCTCGACGAGGTCCCACTTATTCACGCAGACGATGAGCCCCTTGCTATTCTTCTGGATGAGCGAGAAGATATTAAGGTCCTGGCTCTCAATACCGCGGGTGGCGTCGAGCATAAGGATACATACGTCGGAGTTCTCGATAGCGCGGATGGAGCGAATGACCGAGTAGTACTCGAGATCTTCGTTGACCTTGCCACGCTTGCGGATACCAGCGGTATCGACGAGATAGAAGTTCATGCCGAACTTCGTGTAGTGCGTGTAGATCGAGTCACGCGTGGTGCCTGCTACGTTCGTGACGATGTTGCGCTCCTCACCGATGAAGGCATTGACGAGCGAAGACTTACCCGCATTGGGTCGGCCGACGATAGCGATACGTGGAGCATCAAGAGTCTCATCGACGTATTCGCCTTCGGGGAGGTTCTTCGTTATGGCATCGAGGAGGTCACCCGTACCACTACCGCTGACAGCGGAGATAGGCATAGGATCACCGAGGCCGAAGCTGTAGAACTCAGCTGCCTCGTAGTGCTGGGCAAAGTTGTCCGCCTTGTTTGCTACGAGGAGGACGGGCTTCTTCGTGCGGCGAAGCTTGGCAGCGACCTCATCATCGAGGTCGGTGATGCCGCTCTCAACGTCGACGACGAAGAGGATGACATCGGCTTCCTCCATAGCGATCTCCACTTGCTTGTTGATCTTGCCTTCGAAGATATCTTCGCTACCTACTACCCAACCGCCGGTGTCGACGATGGAGAACTCGCGGTCGAGCCATGATACCTTGCCGTACTGGCGGTCACGGGTCGTACCTGCCTCTTCGCTGACGATGGCCCCGCGGGTCTGCGTCAAGCGGTTGAAGAGGGTGGACTTCCCTACGTTGGGGCGCCCTACTATTGCTACTAAATGACTCATATCTGATGCTGTGATTGGTGGGTGAGGCTTACCGCTCTTAGTCGAGGCGGTAGCCGTAGGCGCGGAGGATCTTGTCGCGATTGCGCCAGTCCTTCTCTACCTTGACAAAGAGCTCGAGGAAGATCTTCTTCTCGAAGAATCGCTCCATATCGCGACGTGCCATCGTGCCGACCTTCTTGATGGCGACACCGCGGTGGCCGATGATGATGCCCTTCTGGCTGTCGCGCTCGACGACGATGAGGGCCTGGATGTGGATGCGCTCGTCCTCTTCCTTGAAGGATTCGACGACGACTTCGACGGAGTAGGGGATCTCCTTCTTATAGTAGAGGAGGACCTTCTCACGGATGATCTCGGTGACGAAGAAGCGCGCGGGGCGGTCGGTCAGTGCGTCCTTCTCGAAGTAGGGAGGAGAGGGGGGGATGAGGCTCTCGATGCGCTTCTTCAAGGGCTGGACATTGAAGTTGTTGAGCGCAGAGATGGGGATGATCTCCGCCTGAGGAAGCTCCTTGTGCCAGCGCTCCACGAGCTCGACGAGCTTCTCCTGGGTCGTGAGGTCTACCTTATTAATAAGGAGGAGTACGGGGCACTTGACCCCACGGACGCGCTCGAGGAAGAACTCATTCTTATCGGCCGTCTCGACCGTGTCGGTGACGTAGAGTAGGACGTCTGCATCACCGAGAGCCGACTCGGAGAACTCGAGCATGCTCTCCTGGAGCTTGTAGTTCGGGCGCAGTACCCCAGGGGTGTCGCTGTAGACGATCTGCAGCTCGGGGGTATTGACGATGCCCATGATGCGGTGACGCGTCGTCTGGGCCTTGGAGGTAATGATCGATACGCGCTCGCCGACCAGGAGGTTCATTAGGGTGGACTTCCCCACGTTGGGGTTGCCCACGATATTGACGAAGCCCGAGCGGTGCGTGACTTCTTGCTTTTCTTCCATCGTCCGGAGTATGGAGGGGTAGGAATGAAAGACCTTGCCCGTCCTCTCCCAGCGAAGGGAAGAGTGGCAGGCAAGGTCTATCGTATGGGGAGATTAGTTCTTGGGATCGTAAGCCCACTTGACGTAGACTGCACCCCAGGTGAAGCCTGCGCCGAAGGACGTGAGGATGAGGTTGTCACCCTTCTTGAGCTGCTTCTCGAACTCCCAGATGCAGAGGGGGATCGTAGCTGAGCTGGTGTTGCCTCGGTACTCGATGTTGACCATCACGCGCTCCAGAGGTACCTGCATCTCACGCGCTACAGCGTCGATGATACGGAGGTTAGCCTGGTGGGGAACGACCCAAGCGATGTCGTCATAGCTGAGCCCGTTGCGCTCCATGATGGTGCGGCAGCTGGAGGACATGCCCTTGACGGCCTGCTTGAAGACGGCAGCACCTTCCTGGTAGACGTAGTGCTCACGGCGATCAACCGTCTCGTGGGAGGCTGGGCTGGCCGAGCCACCGGACTTCATAATGAGGTTGGTGCGACCCGTACCATCCGTGCGGAAGTAAGAGTCGAGTACACCTTCGTTCTCCTCAGTAGGCTCGAGGAGTACGCAAGCAGCGCCGTCGCCGAAGAGCGGGCACGTAGCGCGGTCGGTGTAGTCGGTGATGGCGGTCATCTTCTCAGCGGCAAGCACGATGATGCGCTTGTAGCGGCCTGAGCGGATGTAGTTAGCTCCAGCTTCGAGAGCGTAGATGAAGCTGGGGCAGGCAGCCTGCATGTCGAAGGTAAAGGCGTTGATACAGCCCGTCTCAAAGGCTACGATAGAAGCCGTCGTGGGGAAGTGGTAGTCAGCCGTATTCGTAGCCAAGATGATCCCGTCGATGGTGGCGGGGTCAATGTTGTTGCGGGAGAAGAGATCCTTGACGGCTTCGATGCCGAGGAAGGAAGCACCCTTCGTGGGGTCCTTGAGGATGCGACGCTCGCGGATCCCGACACGGGTCATGATCCACTCGTTGTTGGTATCGACCATCTTCTCGAGGTCGGCATTGGTTATCTTATCTTCAGGGAGATACCCTCCGACAGCCGTGATGGCTGCGTTGATGATACTCATAGGTTAGTTGGATATACTGATGTAGATTAATTTCAATCGCCTTAGCTTGTCGCTCACGAAGTTACAAAAAAAGCCCCAAAGGGGATACCTTGGGGCTTTTCTTTGTGTTGGCTAAGTGGGGCTATTAAGCCTGCTCGATGGCAAGCTTACCGCGGTAGTAACCGCACTCACCACATACCGTGTGGTAGATGTGCCATGCACCGCAGTTAGCGCACTTTGCGAGCGTAGGCATAGCTGCCTTATCATGAGTACGGCGCTTAGCGGTACGCGTCTTGGACTGTCTTCTTTTAGGATGTGCCATAAATCTTATTTTGTTTTAATTACTAATCTCGCTTGAGAGCCTTGAGTGCAGCCCAGCGCTCGTCGATCCCCTCATCATCGAGGGTGGGGGCGGGGCCTTCGGCTTCGTCGCGCACTTCGTCGGTAGAGACGCGGGCATAGGCCGACATCATCTCCTCGTTGCACTCGCCCTCGAGATGCATTCGCTGTAGGGGAAGGCTCAGGATGATATCCTCATAGAGGATCCACTCCAGGTCGAGCACCCCATCTTGCTCAGAGACGACGAGGATCTCGTCCTTCTCCTCAAGGGCTTCATTGCCGAACTTGACTATAAGCTCGCGCTCGGACTCTACATCTATATCTACTGGGTCAAGGCAGCGATCACAGTCGACCACCACATAGCCCTCATAGTAGAGGTCCAAGCTAAAGACGTCTCCCGTACGGCGCAGGCGTAGGTCGACATCGACCTCACCGCCGTGTACGCTACCCTCCGATAGGCGCTCGAAGTAGCTGTCCTCGAGGAGCCAGGTGTACTCGTGATCGCCCTCCGGGAGACTCCGTAGATTGATCTTGTACTGGTCGGTATGCATGGGTGACTCTTAAACTATGCGTAAAAATCTGCGCAAAGATACACAAAAGCCCCCATTCCCACAATTAAAAAGTGAGCAATGTTTGCCAGCTCTTGAGTGGAGCCGGCTATGCGGGGGCGATGACTAAGGGAGGAGACCGCGGGAGCGCCCGTCGGCGATGGTCTCGCGAAGCCCTTCCTCAAGGTTCTTGCTTGGGGTGAATCCCAGAGCGAAGAGTGGTGAGGGATCGCAGCGCCAGTTGCGCTGTGCGAGGATCGGGTACTTGTCCCGATTGAGTGGCGTCGTCTGCCCCGTGATGGCTGCTCGGAGCGAGCCGAAGAGGCAGGTGAGGCGCACCAGTGGCAGGGGGATACGTATATGGAATACGTGCTTGCGACCCAGCAGACGCTGAGCCAGATGACCGAACTCTCGGTCGGTATAGGTGTCGCCGTCAGCTACGATATAGCGCTGACCGCGGGCACGCTCATCGCGTAGTACAAAGAGGGCAGCTCGGGCAACATCCCCGCCATAGACGAAGGTCAGGTACTGCTTGCGCAGGCCTGACATCGCATTGATGCCACGGGCGATGCTCTGTAGTGCGATGAGGTAATCCTTGTCTCCTGGGCCATAGACGCCTGTGGGGAGGAGGATCGTGAAGGGGAGACCCGACTGCTCGGTGTAGTGCTCTGCGAGGCATTTACTACGGCCGTAGCGGGTATTGGGCTTCTGAGGGAGCTCGGCATGCAGGGCTTCGTCGGGGCCAGCTACATTGCCGTAGCTACTAAGGCTACTCATCAGGACGAAGCGCTTGGGCTGCTTCGAGAGACGGCTGAGTGCATGGAGCAGTCGGCGCGTATGCTCGGCGTTGACCTCTGCGAACTCCTCGAGGCGGGCGGTCTTCGTGATGCCCGCATTGTGGATGACGTAGTCCCACTGGGGACCGCCTTCCTCTAAGGGACGGACCGAGTCGAGAGCGCCGAAGAGCTGATCCTCATCATAGTAGTCGACTTCAAGCAGCTTGACTCCTTGCTTCTCAAGGCGGGTCTTGTCACTGTCCTTACGTACAGCGGCCCATACCTCGTAGCCCGCTTCGAGAGCTTGGCGGACGAGGTGGCTGCCGATGAAGCCAGAGGCTCCGGTGATGAGTAGACGCTCCATGGTAATCGTGTCGGTCGTGCGGGCTTAGAAGATGGAGAAGTGCACGTAGCGCTTGGGGTTCTCCTGCAGGTCACGCATGAGGCGGTCTGCACTGCCTACGAGGCTGTCGAGGCGGTTGTAGAGCGAGGGATCGTTGAGGAGAAGACCTGCGGTATTGTCCTTGCCACGGAGCTGCTGGGATACCATCTGGAGCTGAGCCGTCGTCTGCTGAAGGCTCAGCATCAGCGAGTCAAGGCGCATCGAGGAGAGCTGACCCGAGAAGTTCGCAAGGTTCGAGCTCATATGCCCGACATTGTCGAGGACAGGGCCGAGGCTGCGGCTCGTGCGGTTCAGCCCAGCCATCATACCGTGCAGTTGCTGTGTAGAGGCATTGAGCCCATAGAGCATGCTGTCGATGCTCTTGTCGTTGAGCAGGGCGTTCAGGCGCTCCAGCGTGTTGGTGATCGTGGGCATCATCCCTGCGATAGCGGGGAGGATCTTCTCAGAGACGGAGGATAGGAGTCCGTCGCCTGCGTCTTGGCTGGCGATGGTGTCCCCCTCGCTGAGGTAGGTCTGGCTCTGGGGATTGATGACGAGCACAAGCTCAGCGCTCCCAAGAGGATTCGACTTGATCTTCAGCTGACTCCCTACGGGGATGCGCATATCGTCATCAAGCGCCAGCTCGAGCGTAGCGCCATAGCCACGGCTGTAGTCGAAGGCTACGGAGCGCACGTTGCCCACCTTGAAGCCACTGGCTTCGACGGGAGCTGCTGCAGAGATGCCGCTGAGGTTGTCGAAGTGGGCATAATAGATCGAGGTCTTCTTAAAGACTTCGATGCCCTTGAGGAAGTTGACCCCGATGTAGCCGAGGGCAACAGCGACGATGGCCAGCAGGCCGATCTGTACCTCTTTCTTTATCTTCATATGTATCTTATTTCTATATATGCTCTGTGATAGGGGGACTTAGAGACGTGTCTTGCCTCGGTAGCGTGCGATGTAGGCATCGCGGTAAGTGCGGGGGAGGGCACGAAGCTGCTTCTGTGCTTCGGCCTTCGAGCTCGTGGGAGCGAGTAGATAGATGTATGCGCGCCCGACCTTCACTCGCTCTACTGCGGTGGGGAGCTTGCGGAAGCGCGCATCCTTCGTGTCGATCTTATCGGGGCTGGAGAGGAACTGGACGCGGTACGTCATCTCCGAGTCGGAGCTCTTCGCCTCGCTCTCCTTCTTGGTCTTCTCCTTGTCCTTACTACGCTCACGACTCTTGTTCATCGCACGCTCGACCTCCGCACGGGGACTGGTCTCCTTGTCTGCGGTAGGCTCTTCGGCGGTCTCGTCGCTAACAGTAGCGGTCTCTTCCTTCTTCGTCTCGGTGCTGTCGGCCTCCTTGCTGTCCTGGGTCTTCGTGCTCTTGCCGCGATAGCTACGGTAGTAAGAGCTGAAGCCTGCCGCGATGGCCGAGGCGAGTGACTGCTGGCCTGCTTCGCTGAGCATGAAGGCGGCTTCGTTGGCATTCGAGAGGAAGCCGATCTCGGTGAGGATGCTGGGCATAGCCGACTGACTCAGTACCCAGAGTATGTCCTGACGTACGCCACGGCTGTAGCGTCCAGCGGAGCGGTACTGGCGCTGGATCTTGTTTGCCAGCTCAATGCTCTTGTTGAAGTAAGCATCTTGCATAAGGTCAAACATGATATAGCTCTCCGTCGACGTCGGGTCAAAGCCCTTGTAAGTCGTCTTATAGTTGCTCTCGAGGAGCATCGCCTTGTTCTCACGCATCGCCACGCTGAGGTTGTTGGCGAACTTCGCTATCCCCAGTACATAGGTCTCCGTACCGTGGACGTCCTTCGACGGTGCGCTGTTGACGTGGATGCTGAGCATGAGGGAGGCCTTGTTCTTATTGGCAAAGTCTGCACGGGCCTGCAGACCGACGAAGACGTCCGTGCTACGCGTGTAGAGTACACGGACCTCGGGGTGCGCTGCGTGGATCTTCGCCCCGACGAGCTTAGCCACCGCGAGGGTGATATCCTTCTCCTTGCCACCATTCCCTACGGTACCTGAGTCCTTCCCCCCATGACCGGCGTCGATGACGACGGTGAAGAGGCGCTGGGCTTGCATCCCGAGGGGTGCAAGAGCGAGACAGAGGAGGAGCGTAAGTATCGAGGCGCGGATGTAGCGTATAGCGTGGATCTCAGCGAGCGGCATATGCTTGGGAGGAGCCGTATAGGCTCTACGAACAATGATTTATTTAATAACGCAAAGATACAACGCTTTTGTAAAAGGGACTTGTATCCTCACGGAGGATTGTGTGAAGACCCCTCCCCAGTGACAGGTGAAGTCGTGGGGAGGGGCCTTCTTCGTTGTGGGCACTCGGAGTGCGCTCTACTATTATATAGCGAGGATGTAGCGCAGGATGAGGAGTGCCGAGACGATGTAGAGGGTGATGGAGACCTGGCGCCACTGTCCGCTGAGGAGCTTGACCAGCGTGTAGGAGATGAGCCCGAGGGCCATCCCTTCGGCGATATTGTAGGTCAGCACCATCGTCAGTACGGTGATGAAGCTGGGCAGTGCCTCGGAGATATCCATGAGGTCGATATCCTGGATAGAGCTTAGCATCAGCACTCCTACCAGCACGAGAGCACCCGTCGTCGCTGCGGAGGGGATGAGCAGGAAGAGCGGCGAGAGGAAGAGTGCGAGGATGAAGAGCACAGCTGTAGACAGTGCGGTCATACCCGTGCGGCCGCCCTCGGCGATACCTGCACCGCTCTCTACGAAGGTCGTCACGGTCGACGTACCGCAGACGGCACCGATGGAGGTGGCCAGAGCATCAGCCATCATCGCCTGCTTGATGTTCTTCACGTTGCCTTCGCTGTCCATCATCTCAGTCTTAGCAGCAGCACCGATGAGCGTACCCACGGTGTTGAAGATATCCATGAAGACCAGAGCGAAGATCGTGAGCGCCATATCCATATTGAGCAGCGCCTTGAAGTCGAACTGCAGGAATGTAGGCGCCAGTGAGCGGGGTAGGGAGACCGGGATGAAGCTATCGGGGATCTGTGTCACACCGAGAGGGATACCGATGATCGTGCAGAGGACGATGCTGTAGAAGAGTGCCCCGCGTACGCGCAGCGTCATCAAGACACCGCTGAGGATGATACCGATGACGGCGAGGATCGCCGTAGGAGTGAAGGGGCCGAGGGCTACGAAGGTAGCTTCGTTGGCGACGATGACGCCTGCATTCTTCAGCCCGATGAAGGCGATGAAGAAGCCGATGCCTGCCGAGATAGCGAAGCGGAGGTTCTTCGGGATACAGCGTACGATCTGCTCACGGATATTGAAGGCGGTGAGCAGGATGAAGATGACCCCTTCGACGAAGACGGCTGCGAGACCAGCTTGCCAGCTGTAACCCATACCCATGACGAGGGTGAAGGCGAAGAAGGCATTGATACCCATGCTGGGAGCCTGGGCGAAGGGCAGCTTAGCTAAGAAGGCGATGAGGAGCGTACCGACGGCCGATGCCAGGGCGGTAGCGGTGAAGACGGCGCCCTTGTCCATGCCCGTAGTGCTGAGGATGTCGGGATTGACCGCGAGGATATAGCTCATCGTGAGGAAGGTCGTCAGGCCTGCCAGAAGCTCGGTGCGGAGCTTGTACTTCGTGGGGTCAAAGCCCACAAGACGATAGAGTGCTTGCATTAGAGTGTGCGGGGGCTTAGAAGGTCCACTTGATGGCCAGCGTGGGGTTTACGACGGTCTTGTCCAGTACAGCGAAGTTGCTGCTGATCTCCCATTCGGTACCGATGCTGAGGTTGAACTTGGGGTTGATACCCTCGAACTTATTCAGGTTCACCCACAGCTGCGGCTCGGTGATGAAGATGATATTGTTCTTGCCCGTGACGAGATGACGGTCGCCCCAGAGGTCAGCGAAGCCCAGGAAGGAGAGCTTACCACCCGCCATGTGCAGGTACCACGTACTCGTCAGCTGGAAGGAGTGGGGTCTATCCTGACGTGCCAGATACTTATACATCGGCGTGAAGGTGAAGCCTGCCTGATAGTCTGCTTGGTTCCACGCGTAGGTCAGACCTGCGAGGTAGGCATTCTTATAGGAGAACTGATTGCTCAGCCCGCCATCGTACTCGATATGCAGGGCCAGAGGGAGCTTGCCGAGACTGAACTCACGAGAGATCTCCCAGTAGGCCGAGGTGATGCCCTCGCGCTGATAGTTCATATCGACGAAGAAGAAGGTATTCCCCCAGCTGTCGGGGCGGAAGAGCTCCACGGTCGTGGTGAGCTTGGGGCGCTCGGGCTGGTCCTTGCTGTAGAGCTGGCGCCCGAAGTCGTAGTGGAGCTGAATGTTTTGTGCTTGCGCTCCGAGGGTAGTCAGGAGGAGTACAAGCGCGATACGATAAAGCTGTCGCATGGATGGATTATTGTGAGAGTTAAGTTAGTGCTTCGTAGTAGGCTCCTCGCGATCCTCCTTGCGCTCGGGGAGGAGTAGGTTCAGCAGGACGGCGATGACAGCCGAGAGACCGATACCCGAGAGGGAGAAGTTGCCGAAGGAGAGTGCGGCACCCCCGATACCCGTGGTGAGGGTGACGGAGATGATGACCACGTTGCGCGACGAGGCGAGGTTCACACGGCTATGCAGGAGGCTCGAGATCCCTGCGCCAGCGATCGTGCCGAAGAGCAGGAGCATGATCCCACCGAGGATAGCCTGGTCGATACTACGTAGGAGGGCGCTGACCTTCCCGATGAGGGAGAAGAGCACGCCCGTGACGGCTGCGATACGGAAGACCAGGGGGTCGGTTACCTTCGTCAGTGACATGGCCCCCGTGACCTCAGAGTAGGTCGTCACAGGAGGCCCCCCGACGAGTGAGGCGAAGAGACAGGCGATACCGTCGCCGAGCATCGTGCGGTGCAGGCCGGGGTCCTTGACGAAGTTCTTCCCTGCCACGTTATTCACCACATACACGTCACCGATATGCTCGATGACGGGGGCGATGGCCACGGGGATCATAAAGAGGATGGGGGCAAAGGAGAAGTTCTCGGGGAGCGTGATCTTAGGGAGGCTCAGCCAAGAGGCCTCGGCGATGGGCCTTAGATCGACCTCGAAGAAGATGAGGTCAGCGATATAGCCCACGACGATACCGAGGAAGATGGGGATGAGCTTCGTGATCCCTCGGCCGTAAAGTGTGACGATGATCGCCGTAGCGAGCGAGATGACCGCCAGAGGCCAGTTCGTCGCTGCCATCTTCACGGCGGAGTCCGAGAGGGAGAGCCCGATGAGCATGATGATAGGGCCGATGACGACTGGAGGGAAGAGGCGGGAGATGAAGCGCAGGCCGAAGAGACGGATCAGGAGTGACATCACGAAGTACACGGCACTCACCCCGATACAGCCGAAGAGTGCGCCGCTGAGTCCGTAGAGCTCTGTGGCTTTGATGATCGGTGCGATGAAGGCAAAGCTACTACCGAGGAAGATCGGTACCTTGCCCTTGGTCACGAGGTGGAAGAGGAGGGTGCCGATACCTGCCGAGAAGAGGGCGGTCGATGGGTCGAGCCCGACGAGGATAGGTACGAGGACCGTGGCTCCGAAGGCAACGAATAGGTACTGGGCGCCAGCGATCCCCTTACGCAGGGGGATGAGCGGGGTGGTGTCAGAGGTCATGCTTTTCTCAAGGGGAGAGTGTGATTACGCTCACAAAAGTAGCTAATCTCTCCACTATATAGAGTACCCCAATCATTGATTGTGCAAACTCTCTCCATAGTAGAGTGCTAAGGTATCGCCTGCCCAGCTCCACGATATACCTCTCCGAAGAGATACACAAGCCCTTCGCCTTATCGCGAGTATTCCTCTTATTCAGCGGAAGGAAAAGTATCCTTCTCGTGAAGAAAAAAGCACCTTTATGTAGTGGTTTTCCTCTGTCTACGCACGTAGTCTTAAAGACCAGGTGCGTAAATCCAAATATCCACGTACGTAGATATTAGAGCCACGTACGTAGTCCAAACTTATCTACCACTCATCCGCAACTTTTATCCCTACGCGGGGCAACAACCTAATATTGGTCGACCCGCCGACCTATATAGGTTGCAACCCCCTCCCCGTAGCGGTGCGTGTAGCCTCGTCTGGAGTAGGGGGGCTCCGTCGATACGAAAAGCCCGCACGAAGATGCCGAGGAGTATACTTCGTGCGGGCTTGGTATGTCGAGCCGTGAGGGGGGCGGTTAGTTGTCGAGCGTGATGCGCAGGGAGAGGCCGTAGCTGCTTGTGGAGATGGGGAAGGAGTAGGCGCTGACGAGTGGTACATTGCGGCTGTACTCGTAGTACGCCTCGAGACCGAGCTGTCGGCTCAGCTCATATTCGGCGCTGAGGCGCAGGCGTCGGTCGATGATCCCCGAGGTAGCTTGGGTGTAGCCCTCCTCAAGACGGCGTAGGAGGGTGAGCGTGCGGCGGTGTGCATATTCGCCTCGGAGGGTAAGCCCGTGGGCAGAGGTCGTCGCAGGCTCCTTGCTCGCACGGCGCTTCTTACGGCGGGCGGTGGTGGGGCTGATGAGGCTCGTGAGGTCGTCGATCTTGTACGTGAGGCCGAGGCTTAGCTCACGCGAGATGGCTTCGATGAGGCTACGCGCCCCGAGGTGCAGGACGGCACCACGGCTTTGGCGCCACTGCGCACTCGTCCCGAGACCATTGAGCCACGTCAGGTCAAGCCCGATGAGGGGGAAGAAGTTCTCCTGTAGTGCTACCGACGGGATGTCATAGGCGTAGCTAAGGCGCACGCTGCTCATCGCTCCTCCTCCGCCCGCAGTTGTCTCACTCAGGAGGCCGATGGCATCGGGATCGCTTCCCTGCCAGCCTGCCAGCGAGGAGAAGCCCCCGACGGTGTACGTGGCGCGGTAGGTGTGGCGTAGGGTCACACTACGGAAGTGGCGCTTGAGGAAGGGCAGCTCGGAGAGCCCCGTGTAGCTCACCGACCAGTTCGGGAGCATGCTGAGGAGGTCGGGCAGGGCACTCAGCCCCTTGCGCCCCTTCCCCGAGCCGTGCATATAGGCTGCGCGGAAGGCGGGGATAAGGACGGCAGAAGCATTGTGGTCGATGGTGAGCCCTGTGGCGAGGCTACCTGCCTCCTCCTGCCTGCGAGCGATGGGCTCTCTTAGGCGAAGCATCTCGGCGAAGGTCTCGGAGAGGTAGCCCTCCTCGGAGCGGAGCGGGGCGAAGAAGCCCTTGAGGCCGATGGTCGTCATCGTGAAGTCCCCGCCGTAGAGTCGGGGGCTACCCGCATACATATATTGTACCTCGGTGCGGTCGGTGCGGGTATGATTGCCCGAGAGCGTGATGGTGAGGTGGCGTAGGGGCTGGAGCGTAGCACGTAGGTCCACCGTGCGGGTGTGGGTGAAGACCCCTGGAGTGAGGTGCTCGGTCGAGATGAGGAGGTCGCCCCGTTCGGCAAGGCGATCGATGAAGTCCACATCACTAAGCCCGAAGGCAAAGCCCACACCGGGGGAGAGCGCACCGCCCGAAGAGCCTTGTCCCCCGATAGCCTGGATGGAGGGGAGGAAGCCAGGGAGGAGCGTACTGCGTGTGGAGCGGTAGGTCAGCGATACGTCCTTCACCATAAGGAGGGCGTAGAGGAGGCGGTCAATGAGCTCGTTCCCGTCGCTCACACCCTTCGCCTTCTTCCCGCGCCCTTCGCTGGTGGTCATACCAGCCGTGCCGAAGCGGCGCTCCAGCCGAGCGAGTGCGGGGATATGCTGATAGAGCTGGCGGAGCTGGAGCTGCGTGGTGGACTCGAGTGCGCCCTGCGCCATGAGGGTATGCGCCAGGCGGATGGTCGGGTCGGGGAGTACCGCCCCACGGTCCCACGAATAGGCGCTGCTATAAGAGAGCTGTGAGCGGATGAAGGAGAGGGGCGCGATGTCGGCAGTGGGGAGCTGATAGCTGAGGCTTGCCTGCTGGGCGTAGTGGACGGGTGTCCCCCCCTCACGGATACTCTGCCCGACGGAGTCACGCCACGCACGCCACGCATCGGGCTGGAGCTGGCGATTGACCTGCACGTGGGGCTCTTCGATGCGTGCGTCGGTGCCGGAGTTGAAGGCCAGCTGGAGCGAACGGATGGGATTCCAGTTGAGCTGCAGACGGCGGTTCCAGATGAACTGCTGGGCGAAGGTCGCGGGGAGGCGTGTGCCGCTCAGCTCATCGCCGAGGCTACGGAGCTGCTCCTCATCGTAGCGTCGCACCATCGAGGTCTCGAGGACGAGACGGCTGGGCCACGGAGTGAAGGTGTACTGACGGAGGAAGTCCGCCCACGGGCTGGAGCCCGAAGCCTTGGCAAAGGGCCGTAGCGGGCGGAAGGTAGGCGTATAGTCGTAGCGCAGGGCTGCGTGCCAGTCGAGGTGACGGCTGTACTCGATGTCGGGAGTCTCTTCGGAGGAGGTGTTGTGCCCGTAGCTGAAGGAGAGGTTCGCAGGGTCGTAGGGCATAGGCTCCTCGGAGCGGATGCCGACGGCGACCTTCGAGAGGGCAAGGCCTTGGCTGCGGCGGTGTGTGAGGCTGCGAGCACGAAGCTCCTTGCGCTCGCGCTCCGTAGAGAGGTCGCTGAGGGCATCGGTGAGCTTCACGTCTTCGTCGAGCGGATTGTACTGCGGTGTCAGCACTTCGTCGCTCACCGTGTAGTAGATGGGGAGGGTCACCTTCGCCTCGGGAGGGAGGAGCTGGCCGAGCTCAAGCGTGGAGGCGAACTGGATAGCACGACGGCTCTCGAGTGTGCGGCTCATCAGCGGGGCATCGATAGCACCGAAGCCTGCCGAGACGTATTGGGCTCTTAGGCTGGCTTCGCCCAGCTCCGCCAGCTGGAGTGTGCTGTGTAGCTGTCCTGCCCAGCCCGCTTCCTCGTGGTAGTCGCTGGCGCGAAGCTCATTGACCCAGACCTCGACACTGCGCGTGAGGCCCGCGCTATTGCGCACGCCGATGACCAGCGCCCGCACGCTGGAGAGGGAGGGATTGCCGAGGACGGTGAGCGTATGGGTGGGGTGCTTGGCGTCGGGGCGTGAGAAGGGGCGATAGAGTGAGGCGCCACCGAGCCCTGCGGAGAGCGAAGCGTTACGGCTCCGCTTGAGGGAGACGAGGTCTTCTAAACTTAGGTCGATGCTATTCTCCTCAGGCCATACACGACGGCGGTCGCTGGGGCTGAGGCTGCTGTAGCGTCCTGCGGGAGTGAGCGTGAGCGGTAGGCTGTACTCGTAGTAGTGCTGGGTGTAGTCCGAGCCGAGACGCACGAAGAGCGTCATATCTCCATCACCCAGCCCTGTGAGGTCTCCGAGGAGTGCCTCGGCATGGGCGAAGAGCTGCAGACGGCGGTAGCGACGCAGGTCGTACTGCACACGGCGGTAGACGCCACGGCTCTCGCCTGCGGGGAGATCCTCGAGGCGTAGGGAGAGGGCTTGCTCATTCTGCTGGAGGCTCTGCCCACGCTGGGCGTCGAGTGAGCGAGAGACGCCTGGGGGGAGTGTATAGCTGACGGGAGTGCGGTCGGAGTGCTCCTCGATGTTGACCGACGTGACGGAGAAGCGGGTGGAGGCACTGGGTGCGGGCTGTCCCTCATCAAGGCCCCCTTCGTAGGTGCGCCAGTCACCTCGCACCAAGCGTAGCGAGGCGAAACGCAGCTGGGTCTCACGATCGAAGCCCGTGAGGTAGAGGCGCATGAAGCGCACGCTCCTCAGATCGCTGATGCCACCGATACGACTGGTGAAGGCAGAGAGAGGGACTTTGAACTGATACCACGTCACGGGAGAAGTCCTCCCATCACGGAGCTGGGCCTCGACTCTGCGGCTGCTGGTGATGAACCCACGGCCCGTGACGAGATCCTCGGGGCGCAGTGAGATCTTCCACTCATAGTAGCGGTCGAGCTCATTCATGCTGTAGTCGCCGTTGACATCCTCGGTGTCGGGGCTCACGGTAGCGGCGGTGCTGTAGCCATCGCCTCCAAGACGCTCCGACGAGTTGCCCTCGGAGCCGTTGAAGTACTTATAGCGCTCGAGGATCGGCAGGCGCTCGGAGTCGTAGTCTGCCCCGCGGTAGTGGTGGAAGTCATCGCCTGCAGGGTCGTGGAGTGGACTCTGTGGGTCGTCTTGCCAGCGCTGGAGGGTCGTGCTGGAGAGGCGGGTGCGTAGGGCGCTGAGGAAGGAGGCGTAGCTTGGATGCTGGCGCTCTTCGGCAGACGACAGGCCATTCAGCCCGACGTCCTGCTTCTCACGTGCCCCCGCCGCATTGTCGAAGGCATAGCCTGCACTCGGGCGTGTCGGCACGATCCCCCAAGGAGTGGAGATCGTAGCCCCTGGCTGAGGAGTGAGTGGCAGGCCACTCTCGTAGAAGCGGCGCTCGTCATGCAGGATGTCCTCCGAGATATCTCCGAGGTTGATGCATAGGTCGCCACCGCTCCCTGCAGGGAGCGTGCCCTCGTCGGCATAAGGATCCATAAGCCAGAATTCCACATACTCGACGTTCGCAGCCTCGAAGTCCGTCTGGTCGATCTTGCGCATGATGCCCGCCCAGCTCCCACGTGCATCGCTGATCTTCCCGTCGGCTGTGAGGCTCGCTGCATTGAGGTTGTACGGGCCGAGCTCTTCGGGGTAGAAGCTGAGCGAGAAGGTGGGGATATAGCTCGGTAGGCTGGCATTCACCTCACGATTTGGGTAAAGCTCTGCCGTCGGGATATCGCGCACCAGATGTCGGCTCACGAGGCTGAGGTCGCTACGTATATAGGCGGGGGTATAGGCACTGCGCTCACGGGTGAAGAGTGGGTCGATGGTGAACCACGCGAGTCGTGCTCTACGCTCTCCGTAGCGCAGGTAGTCACTCGCGCCTATTCCCGCAGGGACGAGCGTCGCGGGTGTGGAGGACAAGCGCCAGGCCTGTGGGCTCATCAGGTCGATGGCGGTATGTGCTGCGTCGAAGTCATCGAGGTAACTACTACCATCGCTGTACTTACTCTTGTAGTGTCCAGGGAGGAGCTGCGCCACCTCTGCCGAGAGGGAGAAGGACGCGGGCTGTGTGAGGTCGACGAAGGGGAGGTGATTCAGTAGGCGCGTGAGCTGGGGCGACTTTGTCTGGTAGAAGAGATTGGCGCCCCACATCGTATTGCGCATACTCTCTTGCCCGAGTGCTGCCTTTGCCGTCAGGGGCATCTCCGAGAGGTGCATCAGGGTGGCACCGAGGCGGAGGTCCTTAGAGAAGCGGTAGTTGAGGTCGAGGCCAATGAGGGTCTTGCGCTGCTGGCTGAGGGCGTCACCGCCTTGGAGGCTCACCTCGATAGGCGTCTTGGCGTCGATGAGCTGGCGATTGAGGATCTTCACGCGCCCTGCGGTGTAGTCGACGGTGTAGTCCGTACCCTCGGTGAGGAGCGCGCCAGCAGCTGTCACACGCACCGAGCCTGGGGCGACGTTCACCGTGCCAAGGGAGATCTCTCCCGCTGAGGTGGCACGGTATTCGCCCCGCAGGTAGTACTTGTTCTTCTCCGAGTGCTGGGCGGCCTCGACGGCAGTCATCGTGTAGAGCTCGGGGAAGGCATAGCGGTCACTCCAGCTCCCTGCGCCGAGAGCCGTCGTGAGTGTCGAGCCGAAGGGCTCTATCGTGGGGAAGAAGACCAGCCCTTCGCTGGAGCGTATGGTATAGCCCTCCACGAAGTCGAAGTGCCCGTCACTGCGTGCCTCCTGCTGGGCGTCAAGGCGATCCAGTCCGAGGACGCTGAGGAGTTGCTTGCCCTTCAGCGGGCCATCAGGTAGGTAGGGCAAGGCGCGTCCCGTGGCATCATCGCGGTAGACGACGCCGAGCTGGAAGCCCGCACGCTGCAGAGCGGTGATACCTGCGCCAAGGCGATAGGCATTGCGCATCATCAGCGGCCACGTCGGAGCCTTTGGCGAGAAGTCCGTGCCCTTGAGTAGCTTGACGAAGAGTAGGGAGGAGGTGCCTTCGGATTGGTCGGCTGCGAATTCCCCCACGCGGTAGACCTTCCCCTCGTAGGTGAACTCATAGGCTACGGCGAGCGCCTCGTCGGCGGCAAGTGGCGTCGTGAGGCTGAGGTAGCCGAGGGTGTTGTGTAGGGTGTATTCGCTCGGGGCAAGGCGTCGTGCGCTCTCGATGCGCTCGTAGTCGAGGGCAGGGCGTAGGGCGGGAAGTCCCGAGCTGAGGGTGCTGAGCTGGCGAAGAGAGGGGGAGACGGTAAGGGTGGAGTAGAGGCTATTCGCACCGTTGGTGGGGACGGGACTGGTGGGGCTGGTGAGCTGGATGAAGCTGTTGTTTAGGTGCTGGGGCTCACCGAGGTCAGCGAAGCCTGCGACATCACGGGCATCGTCGAAGCGCCCACGGCGGTTCGTCACCCATACCTCGATGCGGGTGATCTGTATCGAGGAGCGCACGTAGGGTAAGCTCTTGAGAGCGCCGTCGTACCGAGTGCGGAAGAAGTCCCCGAGGAAGAAGTGGCGCAGGGCGTCGTAGCTCGAGGCGGAGAACTCGAAGCGCTCGGTCTGCTCGCCCCCACGGCTGGAGGCGCGACGGCTCTCGGTGCGCTGCTGGCTCAGGAGAAGATCGGCCTCGAGACGTCCCATCTGGAGCTTGGTATGCAGGCCGAAGAGGGCGCCCCCGCCGCTGATGAGACTATTGCGAGGGCTCATCGAGACGCTCCCCACCTCGATGAGCTTGATGATGTCATCCTCCTCACCCTCAAAGGCTAAGCGGAGCTTCTTCGTGTCGAAGTCAAAGGAGGAGGCGGTGTTGTAGTTCAGCCCCGTCTGGAACTTTGTCCCGAGCGAAGCCTGCACGCCAGCCTGGATCTTCTCCTCGAAGTCGAAGTAGGTCTGCTTGCGTGCGCCCTGTGGTAGGGCGGGGTTGTCGGAGCGAACGGTCTTCCCCCCAGCCGATAGGTCGGCGTGCCCCTGGAGTTTGAGACGCAGGCCGCCAGGGCCGAAGATGCGGTCGATGACTCCACGGCGTACGGGCTTGCTCGTCCGCTGGGTGCTGCTGCGCGTCGGAGCGTTGAGGTTGTCCCAGTGGAGCCCTTGACCACGGAGGCTCTGGTAGCGGAGGTATTCGGCGAAGGTATAGGGGAGGGGAGTACCGAAGGGCTTGCCGTCGAGGAAGGTCGTCAGCAGGTAGCGCTCACTCTTCGGCTCATAGACGAAGCGCGTCTCGAGAAGGGGTGTAGCGAGGGCAGGCATCGCCCCTCGCGGGGAGATGCTGTCAGCTGTGGTGGGGAGTATGGGGAGTTGGGCGGCGAGGACAAGGGGGGCGGCCGTGCCGAGAAGGAGGCTTCCCAGCAGGCGTCGGATGTGCCTTGTGACCCGCCACGTACACACGTGCTTTAGAGGAGCTTGAGGCTCTGCTTGATGAGTCCCTCGACGCTGATGGTCGGGTCAGAGGCGATGAGCTCGCGTACGACCTTTTGTGCGGAGGCTTCGGGATAGCCCAGCATCTTCAGGGCGCTGACGGCTTCCTGCGGGGTGGTGGTGTCCAGTGGCTGTACCTTCTTGCCACGGGAGGTCGTCGTGGGGATGGTCGTCGCAGGACTGGCATCTCCCTCGAGAGCGGGGAGCTTGCCGCGTAGGTCGACGAGGATGCGCTGTGCGGTCTTCAGGCCAATCCCCTTGATCGCCTTGAGAGGCTCGATCTGCCCGAGCGTGATGATGCTCGTCAGCTCGTGCGGGGGGTAAGAGCTGAGGATGATACGGGCGGTATTCGGCCCGACACCCGAGACGGTCATCAGGTGGCGGAAGAGATCTTGCTCAGCCGTCGTGGCGAAGCCGTAGAGTAGATGAGCATCCTCGCGGATGATCTCGGTGATGAGGATCTTGCCCTCCTTCTGTCCAGAGAGGGCGGTATAGGTGGTCAAGGAGATGGCCACGGAGTAGCCCACGCCTGCGCACTCGACGAGGACGGCGGTGGGGGTGAGCTCCGTGTAGGCTCCGCGAAGGTAAGCTATCATTGTATGCGGGATTTTTCTTTCTGTACTGTCGCTGGCAAAGTTAGGGAAAAGGCGCTATTTCCCCGCTAATGGCCAGTCGGCAGAGTGTCGTATGCTACGGGGAGAAGAGTGACTCTTGTGTGTGGGGTGATGCGACCAGTACTGGTCGCTGAGTTGACCAGTATAGGTTGCTCTATGTGACCAGTACTGGTTCGCTTTGTGAGCAGTACTGGTCCGATCGTCGACCAGTACTGGTTCGTTTTTCTGCCTGCCGATAGTCCTTCTCTATAGGCAGGTAGCGGATAGGGCTTCCTGCCTGCTGAGTCATCTCTTCCTCCTCTTATACGCGCGCGTTCATTATACTATATAGAGGAGGCCGGCTTTGGGTGGGGTGACCGGAGGGAGCCCTAAAATCTATCGCATCGCGGGGCGTGTTTTGGTATATTCAAGAAAGTGCGTATATTTGCAACCGAATTAGCAGGGATACTTATCCCGTAAGCCCTGCTGAATGAGGAGAAGAGGCGTCTTCTTCGCACTCGTAGATAACAAGCCAATGTAGCTCAGCGGTAGAGCACTTCCTTGGTAAGGAAGAGGTCCCGGGTTCAAGTCCCGGCATCGGCTCTCGTTGGAGTCGACGTAGTGATACGCACTTAGAATACAACGAAGTATTTCTTAAGAATAGATAATTTTAGTTATGGCTAAAGAAACATTTAACAGATCGAAACCACACGTAAACATTGGTACGATCGGTCACGTCGACCACGGTAAGACGACCCTTACCGCAGCAATCACGACGGTGCTTGCTAAGAAGGGGCTCTCTGAACTCCGTTCTTTCGACTCCATCGACAATGCTCCTGAAGAAAAGGAACGTGGTATCACGATCAACACCTCACACGTTGAGTACGAGACGGCTAACCGTCACTACGCTCACGTTGACTGCCCAGGTCACGCTGACTATGTGAAGAACATGGTCACGGGCGCTGCTCAGATGGACGGTGCTATCATCGTAGTTGCTGCTACGGATGGTCCTATGCCCCAGACGCGTGAGCACGTACTTCTGGCTCGTCAGGTAAACGTTCCTCGTCTCGTCATCTTCATGAACAAGTGCGACATGGTTGACGACGAAGAAATGCTCGAACTCGTAGAAATGGATATGCGCGAGCTCCTCTCCAGCTACGAATTCGACGGCGACAACACTCCTGTTATCCGTGGTTCTGCCCTCGGTGCCCTCAACGGGGAAGCTCAGTGGGAAGATAAGGTCATGGAACTGATGGATGCTGTTGACACCTGGATCCCACTGCCTCCACGTGACATCGATAAGCCCTTCCTCATGCCTGTCGAAGACGTGTTCTCTATCACGGGTCGTGGTACGGTAGCTACGGGTCGTATCGAAACGGGTGTTATCCACACGGGTGATGAAGTTCAGATCATCGGTCTCGGTGCAGAAGGTCTCAAGTCCGTTGTCACGGGTGTTGAAATGTTCCGCAAGATCCTCGACGAAGGTCAGGCTGGTGACAATGTCGGTCTCCTCCTCCGTGGTATCGACAAGAACGAAATCAAGCGTGGTATGGTCATCGCTAAGCCTGGTCAGGTAAAGCCCCACTCTCGCTTCAAGGCTTCTGTCTACGTCCTGAAGAAGGAAGAAGGTGGTCGCCACACTCCTTTCCACAACAAGTATCGTCCTCAGTTCTATATCCGTACGCTTGACGTAACTGGTGAGATCACTCTCCCCGAAGGTGTAGAAATGGTGATGCCTGGTGACAACGTTGAGATCACCGTCGAACTCATCTACCCAGTAGCTTGCAACGTAGGTCTTCGCTTCGCTATCCGTGAAGGTGGCCGTACGGTAGGTTCGGGTCAGATCACCGAAATCCTCGACTAATCATCAGATAGTCCTCAAAGTAAGGGACAGACGAGGCGCCTCGTCCCGTCTGTCCCTTCTTCTACGGGTTTAGCTCAGTTGGTAGAGCACTGGTCTCCAAAACCAGGTGTCGGGAGTTCGAGTCTCTCAACCCGTGCTAAATAGAAAACGATAATGAGTTTCATTAAGAAGATAGGAGGTGCGTTCAGCGCCTCGTATGTCGAGCTTACACAGAAGGTGTCCTGGCCGTCAAGTTCAGAGCTCACCAATAGTGCCGTGGTGGTGATGGTTGCTTCCCTCATCATCGCTCTGGTCGTTTTAGGGATGGACAAGACTTTTGAGACCATCCTTGGTTTTGTGTATAGCCGTATCGGAGCCTAAGCTTCGCTGAGACCCTTCCCATCATGACTGAAGTAACAGAAAAGAGATTCTATGTGCTCCGAGCCGTTAGCGGTAAGGAGGCCAAGGTGCGTGAGCAGCTGGAGGCTGAGATGAAGAATACTAATCTTGGTCAGTATGTCTCCCAGGTGGTCATCCCCACAGAGAAGATCGTGACCCAGCGTGCTGGTAAGAAGGTCATCAAGGAGCGTCCTTACCTCCCAGGCTATGTGCTCGTGGAGGCCGCATTGCTCGGCGATGTAGCCCACACCCTGCGCAATATGCCTAACGTCATCGGCTTCCTCGGAGCGAACAAGGGTGGAGAACCCGAGCCGCTCAAGAGAAGTGAAGTGGAGCGCATCCTCGGTCGTGCAGACCAGATGGCTGACTCCGAAGGGGTGTACGACCTCGAGCTCTACGTGGGCGACGTGGTACGTATCATCGATGGTGCTTTCGCTAACTACGAGGCTACCGTCGAAGAGGTAACCCCCGAGAAGCAGAAGCTTCGCGTGATGGTGAAGATGTTTGGACGTAAGACTCCGCTGGAGCTCAATTATTCGCAAGTGGTCAAGGAGTAAGCTGGTTACGCAGGTGCTCCTTCTCACGTTCTAGTGTGTAACACTTAAGATTCAAGACAATGGCTAAGGAAGTTGCTGGACAACTAAAATTGCAAATTAAAGGTGGGGCTGCAAACCCCTCACCTCCCGTGGGACCTGCTCTTGGTGCCAAGGGGATCAATATAATGGAGTTTTGCAAGCAATTCAATGCCAGAACTCAAGACCAGGCTGGTAAGGTCCTCCCCGTAGTGATCACTTACTATGCTGACAAGTCTTTTGATTTCATCGTCAAGACCCCTCCCGTCGCTGTACAGCTCAAGGAAGTAGCAAAGCTCAAGAGTGGCTCTGCACAGCCTAACCGTAATAAGGTGGCTGAACTGACGTGGGAACAGGTCCGCGCGATTGCACAGGATAAGATTGTCGACCTGAACTGCTTCACCGTCGAAGCTGCGATGAAGATCGTCGCTGGCACGGCTCGCAGTATGGGTATCACTGTAAAGGGCGAATTTCCCGGTAACTAATCAATAGAAAGATGAGTAAACTTACGAAAAAGCAAAAGATCGCTTTTAGCAAGATCGAGCCCGGGAAGATCTATTCACTCCGCGAAGCTTCTGCGCTGGTAAAGGAAATCACCGATACCAAGTTCGATGCTTCTGTTGATGTGGATGTTCGCCTCGGCGTCGATCCTCGCAAGGCAAATCAGATGGTTCGTGGCGTCGTTACCCTCCCCCACGGTACGGGGAAGCAGGTACGTGTGCTTGCGCTCTGTACTCCTGATAAGGAAGCTGAAGCCCAGGCTGCTGGTGCTGACTATGTCGGCCTCGATGAGTACATCGAGAAGATCCGCGGTGGCTGGACTGATATCGACGTCATCATCACCATGCCTGCTATCATGGGTAAGATCGGGGCTCTGGGTCGTGTACTCGGTCCTCGTGGCCTCATGCCAAACCCTAAGAGCGGTACGGTAACTAACGACATCGCTGCTGCTGTCAAGGAAGTGAAGTCTGGTAAGATCGACTTCAAGGTCGACAAGACGGGGATCGTCCATACCTCTATCGGTAAGGTCTCCTTCTCGGCTGATCAGATCTACGACAACGCTAACGAGATCATCACGACGCTCCTCCGCCTCAAGCCATCTGCTGCTAAGGGTACGTATGTCAAGAGCATCTACCTCTCCAGCACGATGAGCCCAAGTATCAAGATCGATCCTAAGTCAGTAGAAGAATAATAACAGAGGAAGAAATCATGAGAAAGGAAAATAAAGGCACCGTCGTAGAGCAGCTCAAGGGCTACCTCAACGAGTACCCACACTTCTACCTGACCAACATCGAAGGCCTGGACGCCGCTAAGACCGCCCAGCTCCGTCGTGCTTGTAACAAGGGGGGTATCCGTCTGGTAGTAGCTAAGAACACCCTGCTTCGCCGCGCTCTCTCCGAGTCCGAAACAGACTTCGCTGCAATCTACTCAGCCCTCAAGGGGAACACCGCTATCATGTTCACCACGGTAGCTAACGCCCCCGCTAAGATCATCAAGGACTTCGCTAAGGACAAGAAGGAAGAGTCCAAGCTCCGCCTCAAGGCTGCTTATGCTGAGACGGGCTTCTATGGCGCTGACCAGCTCGCTGAACTTGTCGCTATCAAGAGCAAGGAAGAGCTTATCGCAGACGTCGTCGCTCTCCTCCAGTCTCCCATTCGCAACGTCATCTCTGCTCTTGAAAACAAGGGCGAAGGCGAAGCTACTGAAGCTGCTGCTGAATAAGAGGAGTCCTAACTATCCCACAAACAAAAACAACAACAACGAAATAACTAATCGACATGGCAGATATCAAAGCAATTGCCGAACAGCTTGTAAACCTGACGGTAAAGGAAGTAAGCGAACTCGCAGCTATCCTTAAGGACGAGTACGGAATCGAACCAGCAGCTGCAGCTGTTGTCGTAGCTGGCCCCGCTGAAGGCGCTCAGGAAGAAGAAAAGAGCTCCTTCGACGTTATCCTCAAGAGCGCTGGCGCTGCTAAGCTCCAGGTAGTAAAGGCTGTTAAGGAACACTGCGGCCTCGGGCTCAAGGAAGCTAAGGACATCGTAGACGCTGCTCCCGCTCCTGTTAAGGAAGGCGTAGACAAGGCTACTGCAGAAGCTCTCAAGAAGGCTCTTGAAGAAGCTGGTGCTGAAGTAGAACTTAAGTAAGCCCACCTATAGCACCTCTAATCAGGTGATTATGGTTAAGATCCCCCGACGAGGGGGGTCTTAACCATTTCGTGTCTAAACATTCCCGAACCCCCCTTTCACTCAAAGAATCAATAGATGGCTTCCAATCCAAAATCAGGGAGAATCAACTTTGCTTCGATAAAGAACCCTCTCGTCTTCCCAGACTTCTTAGAGGTGCAGCTGAAGTCCTTCCGTGACTTCTTCCAGCTCGACACCGCTACGGAGAGCCGTAAGTCTGAGGGCCTATATCGAGTCTTCAATGAGAACTTCCCTATCGCTGATACGCGTAATAACTTCGTTCTCGAATTTCTCGATTACTATGTCGATCCTCCTAAGTACACTATCGAGGAATGCCTGAGCCGAGGTCTGACCTATAGCGTCCCCCTCAAGGCGAAGCTGAAGCTGTCTTGTACCGACCCCGACCACGAGGACTTCAGCACTGTAGTGCAGGATGTCTTCCTGGGCTACATCCCTTACATGACGGAGTCGGGTACGTTTGTCATCAATGGAGCTGAGCGCGTCGTCGTCTCGCAGCTCCACCGTTCTCCCGGGGTGTTCTTTGGCACGAGCACGCACACCAACGGCTCGCAGCTCTACTCGGCACGTATCATTCCTTTCAAGGGCTCTTGGATCGAGTTCGCTACGGACATCAACAATGTCATGTATGCCTACATCGACCGTAAGAAGAAGCTCCCTGTGACGACCCTGCTGCGTGCTATTGGCTTTGAGTCGGATAAGCAGATCCTAGATCTCTTCGATCTCTCCGAAGAGGTGAAGGTCACGCGCGCTAACCTTGAGAAGCACATCGGTCGCCGCCTTGCCGGCCGCGTCACCAAGACTTATATCGATGACCTCAGCGATGAGGATACGGGTGAAGTCGTCTCCATGGAGCGTATCACCGTCCTCGTAGAGCGTGAGGCAGAGATCACTGAAGACAACATCGACCTGATCCTCGAGTCGAGCAATAAGACGATCCTCCTCCACAAGGAGAAGACCGAGGATTCTCTTGACTTCACGCTGATCTTTAATACCCTGCAGAAGGACCCCTGTAACTCCGAGCACGATGCCCTCTACTATATCTATCGTCAGCTGCGTAATGCAGACCCTGCCGATGAGGCCAACGCTCGTGAAGTCCTCTCTAACCTCTTCTTCTCCGACAAGCGCTATGACCTCGGTGAAGTAGGGCGCTATCGTATCAACAAGAAGCTCGGTCTGGACATCGATCCCGAGGTACGCGTACTGACCAACGAGGATATCGTGGCCATCATCAAGTACCTCATCGGGCTTGTCAACTCTAAGGAGGTCGTCGACGATATCGACCACCTCTCGAACCGTCGTGTACGTACCGTCGGTGAGCAGCTCTACAATCAGTTCGGTGTCGGTCTGGCTCGTATGGCCCGTACCGTCCGTGAGCGTATGAACGTCCGTGACAACGAAGTCTTCGTGCCCACGGATCTGATCAACGCTAAGGCGCTCTCCTCGGTCGTCAACTCATTCTTCGGTACGAACGCGCTGTCGCAGTTCATGGACCAGACGAACCCTCTGGCCGAAATCACGCACAAGCGCCGTCTCTCGGCTCTCGGTCCTGGCGGTCTCTCTCGTGAGCGTGCCGGCTTCGAGGTCCGTGACGTACACTATACCCACTACGGTCGCCTCTGTCCTATTGAGACACCTGAAGGGCCAAACATCGGTCTGATCTCTTCGCTCTGTGTCTATGCGAAGATCAATGACCTCGGCTTCATCACGACGCCTTATCGTAGCGTCGAGAATGGGAAGGTTGACTTCTCTGATGAGGCTCTGAAGTACTATACCGCTGAGGAAGAAGAAGACCTCATCGTAGCTCAGGGGAATGCTCCTCTGGATGATGAAGGTAACTTCCTCCGCGACGCTATTAAGGCACGTAAGGAGGCTGACTTCCCTGTCGTGACGCCCGCTGAAGTTCAGCTGATGGACGTTGCGCCTACGCAGATCGCCTCTATCGCTGCTTCGCTCATTCCCTTCCTGGAGCACGACGATGCTAACCGTGCGCTCATGGGATCGAACATGATGCGTCAGGCTGTACCTCTCCTCCGTCCCGAAGCTCCTATCGTCGGTACGGGTATCGAGGCTCAGCTGGTACGTGACTCTCGTACGCAGATCGTAGCAGAGCGCGCTGGTGAAGTAGTCTTCGTCGACGCTACCTCTATCAAGATCCGCTACGACCGCACGGATGACGAGCTCTTCGTAAGCTTCGAAGATCCTATCACGACCTACAGCCTGCCTAAGTTCCGCAAGACGAACCAGAGCACCACGATCGACCTTCGTCCTATCTGCTTCAAGGGTCAGCGTGTCGAGGCTGGTGATGTCCTCACCGAAGGGTACTCTACCCAGGCCGGTGAACTCGCTCTCGGTCGTAACGTCCAGGTCGCTTATATGCCTTGGAAGGGCTACAACTATGAGGATGCTATCGTGCTGAACGAACGCCTTGTCCGCGAAGACTTCTTCACCTCTGTCCACGTCGACGAGTATACGCTCGAGGTACGTGAGACGAAGCGCGGTCTCGAAGAACTTACCAGCGATATCCCCAACGTCAGCGACGACGCTACGAAGAACCTCGATGAGAACGGTATCATCCGTGTCGGGGCTCGCGTCGAGCCAGGTGATATCCTGATCGGTAAGATCACGCCTAAGGGTGAGTCGGATCCCACGCCAGAAGAAAAGCTCCTCCGTGCTATCTTCGGTGATAAGGCTGGTGACGTGAAGGATGCTTCACTCAAGGCTACGCCCTCACTGCGTGGTGTCATCGTCGATACGAAGCTCTACTCTAAGGCTGCTAAGAAGAATCGCTCCGAGCTGAAGGATGCTGTCCTTGCCCTCGAAGAGAAGGCAGAGCGCAAGCAGGCTGAGCTCCGTGAGCTCTTCATCGACAAGCTCTTCAAGCTGACCTCAGGCAAGACCTGTAAGAACAGCGTGAAGGACTTCCTCGGTGTTGAGAAGATTCGCAAGGGTGCTAAGTTCACTCGCACTGAGCTCGAGGCTCTGAACTACAACGAGATCATCTTCTCGGGTTGGACGGGCAACGAGCACACGGATAAGCTCATCACGGAGGTGATCTCCAACTATCTCAAGAAGTCTAAGGAATACGAGTCGGATCTCCGCCGTAAGAAGCTCGACGAGACCATGGGTGATGAACTGCCCTCTGGTATCATCCAGATGGCCAAGGTCTACATCGCTAAGAAGCGTAAGATCCAGGTCGGTGATAAGATGGCAGGTCGTCACGGTAACAAGGGTATCGTCTCTAAGGTCGTCCGCCAGGAGGATATGCCCTTCCTCGCAGATGGTACGCCTGTCGACCTCTGTCTGAACCCCCTCGGTGTGCCTTCGCGAATGAACCTCGGTCAGATCTTCGAGGCTGTCCTAGCTTGGGCTGGACGTCGTCTTGACTGCAAGTTCGCTACGCCTATCTTCGACGGTGCTTCGCTCGATGATATGCACGCTTGGACGGACAAGGCTGGGCTTCCCCGCAACGGTAAGACCTACCTCTTCGACGGTGGTACGGGTGAGCAGTTCGACCAGCCCGCTACGGTCGGTGTGACCTACTTCCTCAAGCTCGGTCACATGGTCGATGACAAGATGCACGCTCGCTCCATCGGTCCTTACTCGCTCATCACGCAGCAGCCACTCGGTGGTAAGGCTCAGCACGGTGGTCAGCGCTTCGGGGAGATGGAAGTCTGGGCTCTCGAAGCCTTCGGTGCTTCGCACATCCTCCAGGAGATCCTCACCATCAAGTCTGACGACGTCCACGGGCGCTCTAAGGCTTACGAAGCGATCGTCAAGGGTGATCCTATGCCTACGCCTGGTATCCCTGAGTCGCTCAACGTACTGCTCAACGAGCTTAAGGGCTTAGGTCTAAGCTTCTCCCTCGAATAAGATCCGCATTATTTCCCTTTCTATTATGGCTTTCAAGAAAGACAATAAGATAAAGAGCAACTTCTCACAGATCCGGATTTCTCTTGCCTCCCCCGAGGAGATCTTAGAGAACTCCAGTGGTGAAGTGCTGAAGCCCGAGACCGTCAACTACCGTACCTACAAGCCCGAGCGTGATGGGCTCTTCTGCGAGCGCATCTTCGGTCCCGTCAAGGACTTCGAGTGCCACTGTGGTAAGTACAAGCGTATCCGCTATCGTGGTATCGTCTGTGATCGATGCGGTGTCGAGGTCACGGAGAAGAAGGTACGCCGTGAGCGTATGGGGCATATCAAGCTTGAGGTGCCCATCGCACACGTCTGGTACTTCCGCTCACTCCCCAACAAGATGGGCTACCTCCTTGGTCTCTCTACCAAGAAGCTCGAGTCTATCATCTACTACGAGCGCTACGTCCTCATCCAGGGTGGTGTGCTCCAGTCTCGCATCAACGATGACCTGACGAAGGAGACCGCCGCTAAGTCGCTCGATAAGGATCCCAATCCCGTCTTCACCGAAGAGCAGTACCTCGACTACCTTGATTACCTCGATCAAGAATATCCAGGTAATGCCCAGCTCGAAGACTCCGATCCTGATAAGTTCATCTGTAAGACGGGTGCTGAGGCGATCTACGACATGCTCGCTCGCCTCGACCTCGATGCCCTGTCCTACGAGCTGCGCCACCGCGCCAGCACCGACGGCTCACAGCAGCGTAAGAACGAAGCCCTCAAGCGCCTTCAGGTCGTAGAGAGCTTCCGCGCCTCCAAGAATGTCAACCGCCCCGAGTGGATGATCATGAAGGTGCTGCCCGTCATCCCACCCGATCTCCGTCCGCTCGTACCTCTCGATGGGGGACGCTTCGCTACATCTGACCTCAACGACCTCTATCGTCGTGTGATCATCCGTAACAATCGTCTGAAGCGTATGATCGAGATCAAGGCTCCTGAGGTCATCCTGCGCAACGAAAAGCGTATGCTCCAGGAGGCTGTCGACTCACTCTTCGACAACTCACGTAAGTCAAGCGCTGTACGCTCCGACAATAACCGTCCGCTCAAGTCCCTCTCCGATAGCCTCAAGGGTAAGCAGGGTCGCTTCCGTCAGAACCTCCTCGGTAAGCGTGTCGACTACTCTGCCCGTTCGGTCATCGTCGTCGGCCCTGAGCTGAAGATGCACGAGTGCGGTCTGCCTAAGTACATGGCTGCTGAGCTCTATAAGCCCTTCGTCATCCGTAAGCTCATCGAGCGCGGTATCGTCAAGACGGTTAAGAGCGCTAAGAAGATCGTAGACCGCAAGGATCCTGTCGTATGGGATATCCTCGAGCACGTCATGAAGGGCCATCCCGTCCTCCTGAACCGTGCTCCTACACTTCACCGTCTCGGTATCCAGGCCTTCCAGCCTAAGATGATCGAGGGTAAGGCTATTCAGCTCCATCCGCTGTCCTGTACCGCCTTCAACGCGGACTTCGACGGTGACCAGATGGCTGTCCACCTCCCTCTCGGCAACGAAGCTATTCTCGAAGCGCAGATGCTCATGCTCGCTTCGCACAATATTCTCAACCCCGCCAATGGTGCGCCTATCACCGTTCCTTCGCAGGACATGGTGCTCGGTCTGTACTACATCACCAAGCTCCGTCCAGGTGCTAAGGGTGACGGCTACACCTTCTACGGTGTCGAGGAAGCTACCATCGCTTATAACGAAGGTAAGATCGACCTCCACGCTCCTATCAAGGTCTATGTCGACGACGTCAAGGATGGCGAACCCATCCGTCATATGGTCGACACCTCTATGGGTCGTCTGCTCGTCAACGAGTACGTACCTAAGGAAGTGGGCTACGTCAACGAAGTCCTCGGTAAGAAGAGCCTGCGTGATATCATCGGCCGCGTGATCAAGGTCTGCGGTGTGGCTATCACGGCACAGTTCCTCGATGATATCAAGAACCTCGGGTACTATATGGCCTTCAAGGGCGGTCTCTCCTTCAACCTCGGTGACGTCATCATCCCCGAAGAGAAGGCTAAGCTCATCGCTGAGGGTTACGAAGCTGTCGAAGAGATTATGATGAACTATAGCGGCGGGTTCATTACGAACAACGAGCGCTACAATCAGATCATCGACACGTGGACGCACGTCAATAGCCAGCTCACGGGTATCCTGATGAAGCACCTGAGCGAAGACAACCAGGGCTTCAACTCCGTCTTCATGATGATGGACTCTGGTGCTCGTGGTTCGAAGGAACAGATCCGTCAGCTCTCTGGTATCCGTGGTCTGATGGCTAAGCCTCAGAAGAGCGGTAGCGAGGGTGGACAGATCATTGAGAACCCAATTCTCTCGAACTTCAAGGAGGGTCTCTCCGTGCTTGAGTACTTCATCTCTACCCACGGTGCTCGTAAGGGTCTTGCCGATACGGCTCTGAAGACGGCTGACGCTGGTTACCTCACGCGTCGTCTCGTAGACGTCTCGCAGGATGTCATCGTCACCGAAGAAGACTGTGGTACGCTCCGTGGTCTCGTGGCTACTGAGCTCACGAAGGAAGACAACGACGACGAAGTAGTAGCTACCCTCTATGAGCGCATCCTCGGTCGTGTCTCTGTACACGACGTGATCCATCCTTCTACGGGTGAAGTCCTCGTCCACGCTGGCGAAGAGATCCGCGAAGCTGCTGCTGAGCGCATCCAGGCATCGCCCATCGAGCAGGTCGAGATCCGCTCGGTACTCACCTGTGAGTCTAAGAAGGGTGTCTGCGCTAAGTGCTACGGCCGTAACCTCGCTACGAACATCCTCGTCCAGAAGGGTGAGGTCGTCGGGGTCATCGCTGCTCAGTCTATCGGTGAGCCTGGTACACAGCTGACACTCCGTACCTTCCACGTCGGGGGGGTAGCTTCGAACGTCGCTACGCGCAATAGTGTCGCTGCTAAGTACGATGGTATCGTCACCTTCGATGACCTGCGTGTCGCCGAAGTGGCTTCCGAAGATGGTGGCAAGCCCGTCAACATCGTCGTCAGCCGCATGACCGAGCTGAAGATCTCCGATAAGAATACGAAGATCGTCCTCCGCTCTGTCAAGGTGCCTTACGGTGCTAAGCTCTTCTTCGCTGAAGGTGAAGAGGTCAAGAAGGGTCAGACGCTCTTCGAATTCGACCCCTTCAACGCCCTCATCATCTCTGAAGTCTCGGGTAAGGTCGTCTTCGATAACCTCATCGAAGGCTCTACCTACCGCGTCGAGTCTGACGAAGCTTCGGGTCTGAAGGAAATGATCATCACCGAATCGAAGGACCGTAACGTCGTACCAGGTATCCATATCGAGGACGCCAACGGCAACCTCCTCAAGAGCTACAACCTCCCTGTAGGTGCTCACGTCGTCCAGGAGAACCACTCCGAGATCCACGTCGGGGAGACGCTCGCTAAGATCCCTCGCTCGATGAGTAAGGCTGGTGACATCACCGGTGGTCTGCCTCGTGTCACGGAGCTCTTCGAAGCACGTAACCCATCTAACCCTGCTGTCGTAGCAGAAGTCGATGGTGTCGTCTCCTTCGGTAAGAGCCTCAAGCGTGGTAACCGTGAGGTCATCGTCACCACCAAGCTCGGCGCTGAGCGTAAGTACCTCGTACCTACCTCTAAGCAGATCCTCGTGCAGGAAGGTGACTCGGTCTACGCTGGTATGCCTCTCTCTGATGGTGCTATCACGCCTACCGATATCCTCGAGATCAAGGGCCCCACGGCTGTCCAGGAATACATCGTCAACGAAGTCCAGGACGTCTACCGCCTGCAGGGTGTGAAGATCAACGACAAGCACTTCGAGGTCATCGTCCGCCAGATGATGCGCAAGGTAGAGATCCTCGATCCAGGGGATACGCTCTTCCTTGAGCAGCAGGTCGTTGATAAGCTTGAGGTCATGGATGAGAACGACCGCCTCTGGGGTAAGGTCGTCGTCGTCGACGCTGGCGACTCTGAGACCCTCAGCCCAGGTCAGATCGTCACGCTCCGCAAGCTGCGTGATGAGAACAGCCAGCTGAAGCGCCGCGACCTGCGCATCGTAGAGGTTCGCGAAGCTAAGCCCGCGACGGCTCGCCAGATCCTCCAGGGGATCACCCGCGCTGCTCTGCAGACAAAGAGCTTCATGTCGGCTGCTTCCTTCCAGGAAACGACGAAGGTCCTCAACGATGCTGCTATCAACGGTAAGGTCGATACGCTCGAAGGCCTCAAGGAGAACGTCATCTGTGGTCACCTCATCCCCGCCGGTACGGGTCTGCGTGAGTACAAGCGTCTCGTGGTCATGCCTGTGAGCGAACACGAACAGGCACTCGCTGCCTCCTCTGGTCTCGACCTCGAAGGCGACGTCAGCATCGCTGGCTAAGCCCTCCTCCCTATAACATCTGCCCCGCCCGCACGAGCCATGCTCCTGCGGGCGGGGCTTTTTTGTGCCTATACTGATGGGAGCTTCTTTTTCGGGGGAAAGTAGCCACATTTTCGGCGGTGCGTATGGGGTTTATTTATAGGGAGATAGAGGGAGGCTCTCGGAGGGGCAATTTGAACCACTACTGGTCACTCATCCGACCAGTATTGGTCGCAGCGCGAAGCAGTATAGGTCGCTATTGTCAACCAGTACTGGTCGGATGAGTGACCAGTACTGGTTCGTTTTTCTACCTATATAGGTCACCCCAGCAGCAGTGGGGAGGAGGGGAGTTGCTTGCCCGAGGGCGGGATTGCCGCATCTTTATGGCGGGATGGGGGAGAGGTGCACGGCGTCTCTTGTTTTTTTGTATCTTTGTGCGCTGTTTATCAAATAGTACCCAGCGAGTCTATGAGGATCGACAGAGTCTTATCGCCCAGTACTGGGAGAGTAGTGTGCGCTTTGCCTGTGTCCCATAGTTATAGGGTAAGGCCACGAGAAGACCTGTCGCTATAAGTAGAATCGCTATTCGTCGAATCATTAACAACAAGACAGAAGGAATGGACACTTTAAGTTTCAAGACCGTCTCTGCCAACAAGGCGACCGTCTCCAAGGAGTGGGTCGTCGTGGACGCAGCAGGAGAGAGCTTGGGTCGTGTATGCTCCAAGATCGCTAAGCTCCTTCGCGGTAAGTACAAGCCCAACTTCACGCCCCACGTAGACTGCGGGGACAACGTGATCGTAATCAACGCCGACAAGGTAGTCCTCACTGGTAAGAAGTGGGATGACCGCGTCTATCTTAAGTTCTCTGGCTACCCCGGTGGGCAGCGTCAGTTCAGCCCCCGCTTCCTGCAGGCTAAGGGTTCTGACCGCCTCTTCCGCAAGGTCGTCAAGGGTATGCTCCCCAAGAACCGTCTCGGTGCTGCTATCCTGGCTAACCTCTACGTCTATGATGGCGCAGAGCACAAGCACGAAGCACAGCAGCCTCGTCTCGTCGATCTCTCCAAGCTCAAGTAATATATACCAGGACGTATGGAATTCATCAATGCCATTGGCCGTCGTAAGGCCGCAGTAGCCCGCGTATATGTAGCAGCAGGTAGCGGGAAGATCACGATCAACAAGCGTGATATCGCTGCATACTTCCCCTCTTCGATCCTCCAGTATATCGTACGCCAGCCCCTGGCTACTCTGGATGCCGTAGAGAAGTATGACATCAAGATCAACCTCAAGGGTGGGGGCTTCAAGGGACAGAGCGAAGCAGCTCGTCTTGCGATCGCTCGTGCTCTCGTCAAGATCAACGAAGAAGACAAGCCAGCCCTGCGCGCAGAAGGCTTCCTTACTCGCGACTCTCGTGTCGTCGAGCGTAAGAAGCCAGGTCGCCCCAAGGCACGCAAGCGCTTCCAGTTCAGCAAGCGTTAATATCCCTCATCTCAGGCTTGTGGCCTGAGGGATGTTATTTCGCGTTTAGTATCTAAATTGCTTAGAGCTATGGGAGTCTTCTCCCTCGAGTAAGACTTCCGTCCTACCAAGCAGTTGAAAGTAATTCTGTTACACTTTATAGAACGTAAACGAAATCATGTCAAGAGTTTCATTTGACCAACTCATAGAAGCAGGTGCCCACTTCGGTCACCTCACCCGTAAGTGGAATGCAGCTATGGCTCCATACATCTTCATGGAGCGTAACGACATCCACATCATCGACCTTCACAAGACTGTTGTCAAGGTCGACGAAGCAGCAGAAGTCGCCAAGGGCCTGGCAAAGGCTGGCAAGAAGATCCTCTTCGTAGCTACGAAGAAGCAGCTCAAGGGCGCTGTCGCTGAGCTGGCTAAGGCTGTAGGTATGCCTTATGTCACGGAGCGCTGGCCCGGTGGTATGCTTACCAACTTCGCTACGATCCGCAAGGCCGTCAAGAAGATGACCGAGATCGATAAGATGACTGCTGATGGTACGTTTGATAACCTCTCCAAGCGCGAGAAGCTCCAGATCTCTCGTCAGCGTGCTAAGCTCGAGCTTACGCTCGGCTCTATCGCTGATATGAACAAGCTGCCTAATGCCCTCTTCGTCGTAGACGTAATGAAGGAGCACATCGCAGTAGCTGAAGCTCAGCGCCTCGGTATCCCCGTCTTCGCTATTGTGGACACCAATAGCGATCCCTCTAATGTCGACTACGTCATCCCTGCTAACGACGACTCTACGGCTGCCGTAGAAGTCATCGTCTCGGCTATCTGTGGCGCTATCTCCGAAGGTCTGCAGGAACGCAAGGCCGAAGGTAAGGGCCAGGAAAAGGGTGAAGGCGAAGGTGGCGCTAAGCTCGTTCAGAAGGGCAGCCGTACCCGCCGCAAGGCTGAGGCTACCTCCGAAGAAGCTTAAGCTCTCCGTCTGAGACGACCCTGTCGACTCCCTGACGGGAGCGATATACAGTAAGATAAGTCCGAGGATGAGCCGTCTAACCCGCTCGTCCTCGGGTCTTATCTGCCAATCACAAGAACTCTAACTCAATACAAGATACCATCATGAGTAAATTGTTGGAAGACATCAAGAAGCTCCGCGCCCTCACCGGTGCTGGTCTCTCCGATGTTAAGAAGGCTATCGAAGAAGCTGCTGGCGACCTCGAAAAGGCTATCGAACTCATCCGTAAGCGTGGCCAGGCTATCGCTGCTAAGCGTGGCGACCACGAAGCCGAAGAAGGCTGCATCCTCGCTGCTAACGAAGGCGACTATGCTGTCATGGTAGGCGTCAAGTGCGAAACGGACTTCGTCGCTAAGAACGAAGACTTCATCAAGCTCGTCTCCTCTATCCTCGAAGTAGCTAAGGCTAAGAAGGGTGCTTCTAAGGAAGAAATCCTCGCTGCTCCTATGGCTGACGGCCGTAGCGTACAGGACCACATCACCGAGCGCAGCGGTGTCTCTGGTGAAAAGATGGAGCTCGGTGTATACGAGTTCGTCCAGGGTGCTTTCACGACCTCTTACATCCACCCAGGGAACATGCTCGCTACGATCGTAGCCTTCAACGAAGCTACTGACGCTCAGGTCGCTCGCGACGTGGCTATGCAGATCGCTGCTATGGCTCCCGTCGGCATCACCGAAGAAGACGTCCCCGCTGATGTCAAGGAGCGTGAGCTCAACCTCGCTCGCGAAAAGGCTCGCGAAGCTGGTAAGCCCGAGAACCTCGTCGACCACATCGCACAGGGTGCCCTGAAGAAGTACTACAAGGAAAATACCCTCCTTGATCAGCTCTTCGTCAAGGACAACAAGCTGACCATCGCTCAGTACCTCCAGGCTCAGAGCAAGAGCCTCACGGTGACTGCCTTCAAGCGTGTGACGCTCAAAGCGGAATAATCTCAAGTACTACGCTTGCCCGCTTAGGGCAGGTCTACCTGGCCCCCTAACGCACCTGCGGTAGGGGGTCAGTGCTTTTATCACCTTTTTCCCTATACGTTCCGATGCTTCGTTATCGCCTTTACTTCGTCGGGCTCTACCTCTGTGCCCTCCTCTATATCGCTGCCGGGATCAATCACTTCGTGAATGCCGAGATGTACCTGCGCACGATGCCACCCTACCTCCCCGCTCACGAAGCGCTCGTTGCCCTGAGTGGGGTCATCGAGATCGTGCTGGGAGTGGCTCTTGTCCTTCGCCCGAAGACTCGTCTGCGTGTGTGGGCTGCGTGGGGTATTGTCCTCTTGCTTATCGCGGTCTTCCCTGCGAATATCCAGACCTATCTCAATATGAAGGCCACGGCGGATCCCCGTCTGACCTTCGCCTTGGTGCGACTGCCACTCCAGCTCCCTCTCATCGCTTGGGCTTGGGCCTATACGCGCCCGATGCCTCAGCGCCCCAAGAAGTGATAGCTTCTCCCTAAGCCGCCTGCCCATTCCTCTCCTTCGCTATGCGCAAGATCATACACATTGATATGGATGCCTTCTACGCCTCGGTAGAGCAGCACGACCATCCCGAGCTTCGGGGGCTGCCTATTGCCGTGGGTGGAGCGGAGTCGCGTGGGGTGGTCTGTGCTGCGAGCTACGAAGCTCGGCACTTCGGTGTACGCTCAGCGATGCCTGGGGCGAAGGCACGTAAGCTCTGCCCGCAGCTCATCTTTGTGCCGGTAAACTTCGATCGCTACCGCGAAGTCTCGCGAGCCATTCACGGCATCTTCCACGACTACACCGATATCATCGAGCCGATTTCCCTCGATGAGGCGTTCCTCGATGTGACGGAGAACAAGGTCGGGGAGCCTATGGCCGTAGAGATAGCACGTGAGATCCGTCGCCGCATCCGTGAGGAGCTGGGGCTGACGGCTTCGGCGGGTGTGTCGTACAATAAGTTCCTCGCGAAGATTGCTTCCGACGCACGCAAGCCCGACGGGCTCTGCACGATCCATCCGTCGCAAGCGCTGGACTTCATCGCCGAGCTTCCCGTCGAAGCCTTCTGGGGAGTAGGGCGTGCTACGGCTGAGCGTATGCATCTCTTGGGTATCCGCACGGGGGCTGACCTCCGAGAGCGAAGCCTCGAGCAGCTGACCCGCCACTTTGGTAAGGCGGGTCGTGTCTTCTATGACTTCGCTCGTGGGGTGGATGAGCGCCCCGTCATCTATGAATGGGTACGTAAGAGCCTCGGCTGTGAGCGCACCTTCGAGGAGAATAGTGCCGAGCCCCTCGTCGTCGAAGCCCACCTTCGTGAGGTCGTCGAGGAGCTGGACGGGCGTCTGCAGCGTCGTCAATTCTCGGGGCGCACGCTCACACTGCGGGTGAAGTTCGCCGACTTCTCTGTACTCTCCCGCTCGGCTTCCTTCTCCGAAGCCTTCTCTTCGCCTGAGCTTCTTCTGCAGCGTGGCTTGGAGCTTCTTCGCGGCCTTGACTATGCCGACCGCCCCATCCGCCTCTTGGGACTCTCCCTCTCGCATCCGCCCGAGGAGCTTCGCCCGGGGATGTGGGTGCAGCAGTGGTTGCCCTTTGCCGAAGACGAGGAGTAGCCAGCTCGCTGATGTACGACTACGGGCGCGTGGGGCGTTTTCATAGTGGTCCGCCCGTAGACCTCTATAGGTTCAGATGAAGGGGACCTGCGGGGTGGTCTTGCCCCGTGGCGGATCGTATGCGGATAGTCGGCTAAGTCGCTCTATACAGGCGTGGTGGCGACTGCCGCTATCTGCAGGATATACGCCGATGTCTCCCCGCCTGCTGTGCTTGGGAGTCGGGAAGTCAAGAGGCGTAAGGTTTGGATAGGGTGGGGGAAGCAAATAAATAAAGCAGGTGCCCTGCCTTAGATAAATAATCGTACCTTTGCGAAGGAACCCTACGACAGCGATCGGCTGGAGTAGGGTTCACTATTGTTTTTACTTGCGGTCAAGACCGCGCAAAAATTAGGCTGGAGTCTATGGCTCCCCAACTACGACTATGGCATATAACTATATGACACAAGCCGGCTATGACAAGCTCATAGCTGAGATCAACGAACTCGAATCCGTTCACCGCCCCGAGATCTCTCGTCAGATCGCCGAGGCACGCGATAAGGGTGACCTCTCGGAAAACGCCGAGTACGACGCCGCCAAGGAGGCTCAGGGCCTCCTCGAAGGGAAGATCGCTCAGCTCAAGGCACAGGTCGCTAACGCTCGTATCATTGACGAGTCGAAGATCTCTACCGATAGCATCCAGATCCTGAGCAAGGTCACCATCCGCAATACTAAGACGGGTGCTGAGCTGACCTATACGCTGGTCTCTGACACCGAGGCTAACCTCAAGGAGAAGAAGATCTCCGTCAACACCCCCATCGCCAAGGGCCTCATGGGCCGCAAGGTCGGTGATGTCGTCGAGGTCCAGACGCCTGGTGGCCTCCTGAACTTCGAGATCCTCAATATCTCGATCTAATCTCTTTTTGCTCCATGGCTACGCTCTTCACACGCATCATCGAGGGGGAGATCCCTTCGTATCGAGTCGCCGAGGACGCTGAGTTCTACGCCTTCCTCGACATCAATCCCGTACAGCCCGGTCACACGCTCGTCGTACCTCGCCAGGAGGTCGACTACATCTTCGATATCGAGGATGACTTGCTTGGGCGCATGATGGTCTTCGCTAAGCAGGTCGCCCGTCAGATCCAGACGGTGACGAAGTGCCGCAAGGTCGCTGTCCTCGTCCTCGGACTTGAGGTCAACCACGCGCACATCCACCTCGTGCCTATCAATGCTGAGGGAGATATTGACTTGAAGAAGAAGCTCCAGTTTCCTGCCGAAGAGATGGAGCGCATCGCCCGTGAGCTGCGTGAAGCAGCCCCAGCGAAGTAACACCGATACATATTATAATAAGGAGTAGCATTATGCCCATTGCTATCGTAGGGATAGGCTATGTCGGACTGGTCAGCGCAGCTTGCTTCGCTGACCTCGGTGTAGAAGTCTACTGTGTAGATGTCGATGAGGCGAAGATCCAGCGCCTGCGTGATGGGGAGATACCCATCTATGAGCCGGGTCTGGACGCCCTCGTGCGCCGTGGAGTGGAGGCTGGACGCCTGCACTTCTCTACCTCTATCGCCGAAGTCCTGCCCCATGTCGAGATTATCTTCAGTGCTGTCGGCACGCCCCCAGACGAAGATGGCTCGGCCGACCTGCGCCACGTCCTCTCCGTAGCTCGTGCTATCGGTGAGGCGATGACGGACTATTGTCTCGTCGTCACCAAGAGTACCGTGCCCGTAGGTACCTACCTCAAGGTCCGTGAGACGATCGAGGCGGCACAGCGTGAGCGTGGCGTGTCCATTCCCTTCGACGTCGCTTCGAACCCCGAATTCCTCAAGGAGGGCAACGCTATCGAGGACTTCATGCGCCCCGACCGAGTCGTCGTCGGTGTCGATAGCGACCGTGCCCGTGAGCTGATGACGCGCCTCTATAAGCCCATCCTCCTCAATAACTTCCGCGTCCTCTTCATGGATATCGCCTCGGCAGAGATCACGAAGTATGCGGCCAACGCTATGCTCGCTACGCGCATCAGCTTTATGAATGAAGTGGCGAACCTCTGCGAAGCCGTGGGTGCCAACGTCTCTATGGTGCGTCAGGGCATCGGTAGTGACGCCCGCATCGGGAGCAAGTTCCTCTACTCGGGCTGTGGCTATGGAGGCTCTTGCTTCCCCAAGGATGTGCAAGCCTTCATCCGCACGGCGAAGGAGCATGGCCGTCCTATGCGTGTCCTCGAAGCTGTCGAGGCTGTGAACGAGTCGCAGAAGCACGTGCTCTTCGAGAAGTTCTTCCGCTACTTCGGTGGTGATCTGAAGGGTCGTCGTGTCGCTGTCTGGGGCTTGGCCTTCAAGCCTGAGACGGACGATATGCGTGAGGCGCCTTCGCTCGTCCTTATCAACTCCCTCCTCGAGGCTGGCTGTGAGGTCGCCGTCTATGACCCGATCGCCATGCCTGAGGCCCGGCGTCGTCTCGGCGACCGTGTCCGCTACGCACGTGATGTCTACGACTCTGCGCTCGATGTCGATGTGATCTTCCACGTCACCGAATGGAAGGCATTCCGTATGCCCGCCTGGGAAGTCCTTCACCGCTCGGTGAAGACTCCGCTACTCATCGACGGGCGCAACGTCTTCGATACCGACCCCGTCGAGGCCGGCTTCACCCTCCTTCAGATAGGGCAGTAGCCTGCCCGCCCCGTCCCCCTATGCTGGGTGTCCGTACACCTGACATAGGGGGATCTTTTACTCCCTCATCCCCTTTCCTCCTTCTATTCTCTAAGCAAAGCGTATGATTTCAGTCGATGCCCTCACTGTCGAGATCGGTGGGGCACCCCTCTTCTCAGATATTTCCTTCGTCATCAACCCCAAGGACCGCATCGCCCTCATGGGGAAGAATGGTGCTGGTAAGAGCACCCTGCTGAAGATCCTCAGCGGTACGCGTGAGGCGACCCGCGGTAAGGTCAACGTCCCCTCGGGTGTGCAGGTGGCCTACCTTCCCCAGCACCTCCTCACCGAAGATGGGCGCACCGTCTTCGAGGAAGCTGAGCAAGCCTTCAGCAACATCCACCAGATGGCAGCCCGTATGGAGGAGCTCAACGAGGCTCTCAATACTCGCACCGACTACGATAGCCCCGAGTATATGGCGATCATCGAGGAGGTGTCTGCACTGGGTGAGAAGTACTACGCTATCGAAGAGATCAACTACGACAAGGCTATCGAGCTGACGCTCCTCGGTCTTGGCTTCAAGCGAAGCGACTTCACGCGCCAGACAAGCGAGTTCAGTGGGGGCTGGCGTATGCGTATCGAGCTGGCAAAGCTCCTCCTGCAGAAGCCCGATGTCCTCCTCCTCGACGAGCCTACGAACCACCTCGACATCGAGTCGATCCAGTGGCTCGAGGACTTCCTCATCGAGACGGGGCAGACGGTCGTCGTCATCAGCCACGACCGCGCCTTCGTCGACCACATCACCACGCGTACCCTCGAGATCACGATGGGCCGCCTCTACGACTACAAGGTGAACTACTCCGAGTACCAACGCCTGCGTGCCGAGCGTCGCGAGCAGCAGATGAAGGCCTACGAGGAGCAGCAGAAGTTCATCGCTGAGACGACCGACTTCATCGAGCGCTTCAAGGGTACATACTCCAAGACCAACCAGGTGCAGAGCCGTGTACGTATGCTTGAGAAGCTCGAGCTGGTCGAGGTCGACGAGATCGATACCTCCGCTATCCGCCTGCGCTTCCCACCAGCCCCACGCTCGGGCAACTATCCCGTGCAGATGGAGGGCGTCGGTAAGGCCTTTGGTGACAAGCGCATCTTCTCTGATGTCAACCTGATGATCGAGCGTGGCGACAAGATTGCCTTCGTCGGGAAGAACGGGGAAGGGAAGAGTACCCTCGTGCGCTGCATTATGAAGGAGCTGGAGCACGAAGGTGTCCTCACGCTCGGCCATAATGTCCAGATCGGCTACTTCGCCCAGAATCAGGCGGCTATCGAGGATGAGACGCGCACCGTCTTCCAGACCATCGATGATGTAGCCGAGGGCGAGATCCGCACGAAGATCAAGGATCTCCTCGGCGCCTTTATGTTCGGTGGCGAAGCTTCGACGAAGAAGGTCAAGGTACTCAGCGGTGGTGAGCGCACGCGCTTGGCTCTGCTCAAGCTCCTCCTCGAGCCGTACAACCTGCTGATCCTCGACGAACCGACGAACCACCTCGACATGAAGACGAAGGAAGTGCTCAAGCAAGCCCTCCTCAACTATGATGGCACGCTCATCCTCGTCTCGCACGACCGTGACTTCCTCGATGGCCTCGTCAGCAAGGTCTATGAGTTCGGTGGCGGGAAGGTCACCGAGCACCTCGAAGGTATCTACGAATTCATGCAGCGTAAGAAGCTCGAGAATCTCAAGGAGCTGGAGCGCTCCGCCTCCTAATCTCTCTCCTTATATATAAGGTAGCAAGCACGCCGTCCGCCTATCCCATCTGTGGGGTAGGCGGACGGCGCTTTTATTGGGTGGTGAAATCGACCAGTACTGGTCGGTGGTCGGAGCAGTACTGGTCACGCGGCGAAGTAGTACTGGTCACTTATATCAACCAGTAGTGGTTGGATCGGTGACCAGTACTGGTTGCTTTTCTTCTTTGGCGGGGGTAGTGGGAAGGCTCCCTTTAGTGGGGTGGTGTGAAGCTATATAGGTCGGCGAGTAAAGCTATATAGGTCACGAAAGCAACCTATATTGGTCGAAGCACCGACCTATATAGCTTCGCCCGACGATCTATATAGGTTTGCTTCCCCCTATATGGTAATGGATACAGCTAACCCAGCTTTTGGGGGGTAGGGGTAGGTGCTCAATCCGAGGGGAACGTGTGGGGAAATGTGGTTTGGAGTGCTTTGGGGCGGAATACGGTAGTCTGCGTGTTGCAGGTCGCGATCTTGTAGCGTATTAGTATTCAGTGTGTTGAGTTACTTAATAAATTTATTAAGTGTATGCATAGATAATTGTTTGTTTTTTCGCTTTTCATCCATAACTTTGCCCCCGTAAGGAGTGAGAGAGCTCCTATTCCGATCATGAACAATGAGACTTTGTATTAAATCAGTATCAGAGATCTTGACCGAGTCGCCCACGTCGAAAGGAGGACGGGGTGACACCTCTCCCCGCCACCACCTATCGAGCCGATAGGTGCCATGTGGTTTAGGTATCCTACATTACTATGAATAGCCCTCTCAAAGAGCTCACTTATCATGGGGCGGATCGCTAAAGACCGAGCCGCTTGACGATTCCATTCTCCCGCTCCTCTTAAGATCATGCAGAATTACATCAATCCATACACGTATCACTAACACTAACTTACGAAGATGAAGTATTTCTCCAAGTACTTTACCGCGAGGGTCGTACTGCTGACCTTGGCGATGCTCCTAAGTAGTCCGCTTGTCACCTGGGCACAGGGGACGATCACCATCAAGGGGGTCGTCAAGGATGCCCAGAAGGAGCCCTTAGCAGGGGTCTCTATTCGAGTCAAGGGGACAACAGCAGGGACCACTACTACCCCTACTGGGGACTACACGCTCCAGAATGTCTCACGAAATGCTACCCTGGTCTTCACCTACATCGGGATGAAGAAGCAGGAGGTGCCTGTCTCGGGGCGTACGACCATCGATGTCGTCCTCGAAGATGACGCACAGGTGGCTCAGGAGGTCGTTGTCGTCGGTTACGGTACTCAGAAGAAGGTCAACCTCACTGGGGCTGTCTCCTCTATCGACTCTAAGTCTCTGGCTGCTCGCCCCGTGCAAAATGTCGGGCAGGCTCTCCAGGGGATGATCCCTGGTCTGAACCTCTCGGTGGGAAACTCTGGGGGAGCCCTCAATAGCTCGCTGGCCCTCAATATCCGTGGTACGGGTACGATCGGGACGGGGTCAAACTCAAGCCCATTGGTTCTGATCGACGGCTCCGAGGGAGACATGAACTCTCTCTCGGCTAATGATATCGAGAGCATATCGGTGCTGAAGGATGCTTCTGCAAGCTCGATCTATGGATCTCGCGCTGCCTTCGGGGTGATCCTCATCAAGACCAAGAACGGCCGTGAAGGCCGAGCTCGAGTTGCCTATACGGGCAATGTCCGCTTTGCTACTGCGACACAGGTCCCTGAGATGATGGACTCAGAGCAGTTCGCTAAGTACTTCAATGCCGCTGGTACAAACGCAGGGAATGGGACGGTCTTCACCGATGAGATCATGAAGCGTATCGTAGCCTACAAGCAAGGTACGATCTCAGAAGACCTGCGCTCGGGGACCTCATGGAATGAACGAGATAGAGCATGGAATCTCTATACGGACTCATGGGCAAATACCGATTGGTTCGCAGAAATGTACCGTAAGAATGCTCCTTCTCAAGAGCATAACCTCTCCATATCTGGTGGGAGTGGTAAGACGAACTACTACGTCAGTGGTGCGCTACTCGATCAGCAGGGCTTGATCCGCTACGGACATGATGCCTTCAAGCGCTACAACCTCACTGCGAAGCTCAGCACGGATATCACTCCATGGCTGACCGTCTCCTATACCAACCGCTGGTCACGTGAAGAATACTCCCGACCAAGCTATATGACGGGCCTCTTCTTCCATAATATTGCTCGCCGCTGGCCGACTAACCCTGTGCGTGACGTCCACGGGTATCTCATCCCTGGTAATGAGACGATCCAGATGCAAGATGGTGGTGTCGACCGCAACCAACGTGACCGTGTCAATCAGCAGCTGACGCTGGAAGCACGCCCCCTGCCTGGGCTTCTCCTCCGTGCTGAGAATAACTATAACACGACCTACAACTTCAATCACTGGGATGTACTCGCTATCTACAGCCATGATAAGGACGGCCTTGCTCGCTTGACCTCTCGTGAGGGTGGCGACGACGGCCAGACGAGTGTCGGTGAGAGCACCTGGCGGAATAATTACTTCAACGGTCGCTACTATGCCGAGTATAGCCGTCTCTTCGCAGAGAAGCATGACGTCAAGCTCATCGCTGGTCTCGACCTTGAAGTCAATAACTACCATGACCTTGGTGGTACCAAGAAGGATCTTATCTCGAACCTTATCCCCACGGTCAATACGGCTACCAATGACAAGCCTTCTCTCTACTCAGGCTATAACCATTGGGCTACGATGGGGAGCTTCGCTCGTCTGAACTATGCTTACGACGAGCGTTACCTCCTTGAGGTCTCTCTCCGCTCCAATGGCTCCTCCCGCTTCATTGGCAATAAGCGCTGGGCGACCTTCCCCTCCTTCTCTGCTGGTTGGAATATTGCCAATGAGCAGTTCTTCTCTCCCCTCAAGAAGACCTTCTCAATGCTTAAGCTCCGTGGCTCATGGGGTACACTGGGGAATACCGAGGTGCAAGCACTCTATCCTTGGTTCCTCGCTCAGCCTGTCGGGACAGCTAACTCAGCTTGGCTCATCGGTGGCGAACGTCTGAATACATCTAATGCCCCTGGTATTGTATCAAGTGCTCTGACTTGGGAGCGCATTGAGTCTTGGAACGTCGGTCTGGACTTTGCGGCTCTGAACAACAGACTGCAGGGTACTCTGGAGTACTTCAACCGTACGACTCGCGATATGGTTGGCCCTCCTTCTCCACTGCCCTTCACCCTCGGTACCGGTCAGCCCAGTGAGAATAATGCGACCCTCGTCTCTAAGGGCTGGGAAGCTGAGCTCAAGTGGCGTGACTATGTAGGCAAGGTGAACTACGGGCTACGCTTTATCCTCTCGGATGATATCCAGACGGTCACGCAGTACTACAACCCTACGGGATCCCTCTCCACTTGGTACGCAGGACGTCGCATGGGTGAGATCTGGGGCTATACTACTGCTGGTATCGCCAAGACGAACGATGAGATGAATGAGCACCTGAAGACTAACCGTCCTTCATGGGGTGATAACTGGCAGGCCGGGGACATCATGTATAAGGACCTTGATGGTAGTGAGACCGTCAATGGTGGTGCTAACACCTTGTCCGACCATGGAGACCTTCGCCGCCTCGGCTACAATGCTCCTCGCTTTAAGGTTGGTTTCAATGCTGACCTTACGTGGCAGGGTCTTGACTTCAGCTTCTTCCTTCAGGGGGTTGGTCGTCGCGACTGGTTTGACAACTCTCCCTATTCTGTCGGTGCTACGAGCCATGGGCAGTGGCAGTCTGTGGGCTTCAAGGAGCACTGGGACTTCTTCCGACCTGAGGGTGACCCCAATGGGGCTAACCTGAATGCTCGCTATCCTCGTCCCCTCTTCGAGAAGGGCGCCAAGAATATGCAGACGCAGTCCCGCTATGTCGTCAATGCGGCGTATCTCCGTATCAAGAATATCCAGCTGGGCTATACCCTCCCTGCTTCTCTCACGAAGAAGATCGGGGTCAGTCGCCTACGTGTCTACACCTCGGCTGACAACCTCGTGACCTTCACCAAACTGCCCAAGATCTTCGACCCCGAAGCTACTGGTGGTGACTGGGGACCTGGTAAGATCTATCCGCTGCAGCGCGTGATCTCCTGTGGGCTCAATGTCAATATCTAATCGGCATCTAACAGAACAAGTATTATGAGACAACATAGTTATTGGAGGAAGACGCTCCTCCTCCTATCCTCTGGCCTCCTAGCTCTCTCTTCCTGTAATCTTCTTGATAGGGAGCCTCTTGATCAGGTAGGCCCAGATTCATACTATGGGACTGCTGAGCAGCTTGGTACCTTCCCGATCAACTACTATGCTACCCTCTTTCCTGGACATGGGAGCGGTGGCTACCACGCAGGGATAGCTACCTACGATGATGGTACGGATAATCAGGCTACGACCAATCCTAACCGTTCGATGTTCAGCAATACTACGTGGAAGGTAGAGAGCACTGGTCAGCCCTCGATCGCCTCTATCCGTAATGTGAACTGGTACATGGAGCAGGTCCTGCCGAAGTTCTACGCCGGTAAGATCGTTGGTGACCCCACTGATATCAATCACTATATCGGGGAGGCCTATGCCATTCGTGCGTTGCTTTACTTCGAGGCACTCAAGGTCTATGGTGACTTCCCTATTATCACCCAGACGCTCCCGACGGAGCTGGAGACCTTGCAGAAGGCTTCTCAGCGACGCCCACGTAATGAGGTCGCTCGCTTTATCATCAGCGAGCTGGACTCCGCTATCAAGTATCTGAGACCAGCCTTCCCCGCTAATCAGCGTCTGACCAAGAATGCTGCTCAGCTGCTCAAGAGCCGTGTTGCCCTCTACGAAGGGACCTTCGAGAAGCACCACCGAGGCACTGGACGTGTACCAGGTGATGCCACTTGGCCAGGGAAAGACAAGGAGTGGAATAAGGGTAAGGTCTTCGATCAGGATGCTGAGGTGAGGTTCTTCCTCGAGCAGGCTATGGCTTCTGCGAAGGTCGTTGCTGACGCAGTATCCCTCACCCCCAACTCGCACAAGACCAATCCAGACCTTCCTACCTTTAGTGGCTGGAATTCCTACTATGAGATGTTTGCCTCCAGAAGCCTTGATGGCTTCTCTGAGATTCTGCTGTGGAGACAGTACAGCAAGGATAAGAGAATCCTTCACCTCGTCTCCCATCAGTTGATCACAGGCACGAACTCTGGCTGGACACGTGGTCTCGTAGAGTCCTTCCTGATGAAGGATGGTCTGCCTTACTACAAGCGTAATACCGCCACCTATAATGATGTGACGATCGATAATGTGAAGAAGGATCGTGATGAGCGTCTCCAGCTCTTCCTCTTTGCAGAGTCTGATGCTCGTAGCTACGATGATGCTAAGAAGGTCGTCAAGAAGTATGAGTGTCCGAATATGATCGACAAGCCTGAGGTCAGAGATGTCACAGGGTATGCTCAGCGTAAGTATTACAACTATGACCCCTCGATGCGTCACGGCACAGAGATGAACGACGTCTCCGGGGTGCCCATCCTTAGAGCATCCGAAGCTTATCTAAACTACATCGAAGCTTCCTATGAGCTCAATAGAACTCTGGATGCAGATGCTCGTAAGTATTGGGATCAGCTTCGCCAACGTGCTGGTATCACCGGGACGATCGATGCGACGATCAATGCTACAGATATGTCAGTGGAGGCCAACGTTAATAGAGCTTCCTATGACTGGGGGGCCTTCTCTCAGGGGCAGGCCGTTGATCCTACGCTCTATAGCATCCGTCGTGAGCGCCGCTGTGAATTTGCAGGTGAAGGTATGCGTCACGATGACCTTGTTCGCTGGTGCGCTATGGACCAAGTCAAGAACTATGTGATCGAGGGCGTGAACTTCTGGGCGAAGATTCATGAGTATAGCTACTTCTGGGGTACCAAGACGGTGAAGGTCACAGGCCCCGATGGTAGAGAGAAGGAAGAGCTGGTGCCTGATCCTACTCAGACGAGAATTATCTCAGATGGGACATCAAAGGCTAACATCTCTGCCAAGAGTATCAGTACATATCATCGCCCCTACCAGATCATTTCGAAGGCTAATAACAATGATATGTTCGATGGCTATACCTTCTACCAGGCTCACTACCTCTATCCTGTCTCGATTCAGACGTTAGAGCTTTGTGCTCCTGGCAACAAGGTCGATGCCACGTACTTCTATCAGAATGTCAACTGGCCTACGAGTACGGATAATCCCTATGCTCTCAAGTAGGCATACTCGCGCAAGATTATAAAGCGCTACTCCACGACGACACCCCAGCCCGACCTTCGAGCTGGGGTGTCGCTCTTTTTCCGCCCGCCTATCCTTGCACAAGTGATAGGCGAGCGTCGTGTTTATTAGGTAGTGAAATCGAGCAGTCCTGGTCGGTGGTCGGAGCAGTACTGGTCACACTGCGAAGTAGTACTGGTCTAATAGCGACCAGTAGTGGTTGGAGTGGTGACCAGTACTGGTTGCTTTCTACTCTTCGGAGGGGGCGTGGGAAGGCTACCTTTAGTAGGGTGGTGTGAAGCTATATTGGTCGGCGGGCAAAGCTATATAGGTCACGAAAGCAACCTATATAGGTCGAAGCACCGACCAATATAGGTTCGCCCGCCGACCAATATAGGTTGATATCACTCACGTCTGCATATATTCAAAAGGGATAGGGGAGTATGCGGTGGCTTTTCCCTTCCCGCACGCCTTTCATCCCCAGCAAATGCTACGCCTACCTATATCGCTATACAACCGTCCCCAGCCCTATTCCCCCTTCATTTCCCCGCCAAGTGCACCTCTTCCCCGCTCAATCCTCTCGTTCTTCCCCCGCGAAATCGCCCGTCTTCCCCAAGAGAATGAAAATTTTTTCACCCCTTGTAAGTTGCTTGCTTATGGGGAAATGAATGCAACTCAACGGGTGTTATTGAGAAATATTTTGCGCGAAGATTTGGTTTGTATTTAGTTTTTGCTCTATCTTTGCAACCGCAAACGAGAAACGAACCACCTCAAATAAGAGCTGATCCGAGCGAGGGTAGCTGAGGAAGGGAAGACAGGCGTTAGCGACGACGATATAAGTAAGGCGACTTACTTATGATTGACTCAAAAGAGGTGTCACAAGGTTTACACCAGCGGCCCTCTTAGCGATCATTGACATACTTGATAAAAACAAACGAGAAAACAACGTAGAGCATATATAATAAGTTAGTATACAACCTGCGTGCTTTCTGATAGCAATGTTAGAAGTACGTTAGGCGCAAAAACAGATAAGGGCAGACGGTGGATGCCTTGGCTCTCGGAGGCGAAGAAGGACGTGATAAGCTGCGATAAGCTACGGGGATTGGCACATACAAATTGATCCGTAGATTTCCGAATGGGGCAACCCGGCATATTGAAGATATGTCACACTGCAGAGCAGTGAGCGAACGTGGGGAACTGAAACATCTAAGTACCCATAGGAGAAGAAAACAAAAGTGATTCCCTTAGTAGTGGCGAGCGAACGGGGACCAGCCCAAACCAGATTTGTTTCGGCAAAACTGGGGTTGTAGGACCTCGACATAGGAAGACAAGATTAGGAGAACGGTCTGGAAAGGCCGGCCATAGAACATGATAGCTGTGTATCCGAAAATCTTCGTTGGACTTAGAGGTATCCTGAGTAGCGCGGGACACGTGAAATCCTGTGTG